>JALSJJ010000098.1 GCA_026989375.1 Rhodothermus sp. | reverse complement strand
GGAAAAGTTTCCGGGTCTGGTAGAAGCGCTGGGATATTCGTGGGAAAACGAGGAGATTACAGCGAAGCAGACTTCTTGAATGCTATGCTTTTTTGCTATTTCGGGCACCATAAATGTGCCTCCACGTGGATACGGTCTATTCTGCGCGAGGTAACTTGGGCCTCAGGATTAGTCCTGGAAGAAGTATTCTGTCCGTATCTGCCGGAGAAACGCATGACTTTGACTACCGCCTCGCAGCAGCGTTTGCCTTTTGATGCGTTAGGTTTGTATTTACAGCAACAAAACGCAACCTTTGTCAATTTTCCGATTGCGATATCTGAGATGGTTGAGAGTTTACAGTCCGTCCCTTTTAGAGGATTTCATGTAATTCGAGATCCACGTGATTTGATCGTATCAGCCTACTTTTCGCACCGATATAGTCATCCTATTGAGCCCCTTCCAGAGTTGGAGCCACATCGGAAGCGATTGGCAGCTGTTTCGAAAGCAGAAGGCTTGCTGCTTGAAATGGAATTTTCTACCCCAGTGCTGCAGGATATGGGAAGGTGGCCCTACGGCCATTCGAATATTCTGGAGCTGAAAATGGAGGAGCTGACGGCCCGTCCTTACGAGGGATTCCTGCAGATTTTTGAGTTTCTGGGATTGCTGGATGAAACGTCGAGTTATCCGGCGCGCCGTCGGGTTCGTTTGTTTATGCGGGAGATGTTGAATCGAGCGAGTTTCCGGTATGGTTGGTTGCGCTGGTTGCGTCGGTCGGTGCCTGTGACGGGGGAGTTGTTGCTGGGTCGGGTGTGGGATCATCGGTTTGAGAAGAAGGCGCGTCGTCGTCGGGGGGAGGAGGATCCGCGGAGTCATTATCGGAAGGGTCAGCCGGGCGATTGGCGCAATCATTTTACCGAAGAACACGTCGCCGCCTTCAAGGAAAAGTTCGGCGATCTGGTGGTGCGTCTGGGATACGAGCCGGATAACGACTGGGGGTTGACGCCAAGAACTTGCATTGAAAGAGGGTATGGCTGAGACCGGTATAGTTATCCCATGCTATAACCAGGAACGTTATATCGCGCGGGCTATCGAGAGCGTGCGACGGCAGACCTACACAGACTGGGAGCTGGAAGTGGTAGATGACGGCAGTACGGACGGGTCGGCTGCAATCGTGGCGGAGCTGGCCCTTCAGGATGATCGGATTCGATTGATACGCCAGGAAAATCAGGGGGTAAGTCGGGCGCGTAATCGAGGCGCACAGGAGCTAAGCCCTTCGGTGTCGTACCTGCTTTTTCTGGATGCCGATGATATGCTGCATCCAGAAATGCTTCGGGTTTTGCGAGATTATCTGGCGCAGCATACCCGGGCTGGGGCTGTTTTTTGCGGGTTTGTACGGATCGATGAAAACGACCAGGCGATTGCTGCACCGCAGTTGTTTGTAGCGCATGCTTTTGTGCCCACTTTACTGGGATTTCGTCGGCTGGGGATGAATTACCAGGGATCTCTTTCTTTTTACACAGTGATGGCGGACCCGGTGAATCTGCCGTCCAATACGTTGATTCGTCGGCAGGTTTTTGAGCAGGTGGGGGGATGGGACGAGACGGTGCCGCAGCCGGCAGAGGACCGCGATCTGTTCATGAAGATCGCACTTTTCAGTGAACTGCATGTAGTACCTCGGCCGCTGGTGTTTTATCGGATGCACAGTCAGCAGTCCACCAAAAATCTGGCGTTTGCATTGCAGCAAACCGCCCGCTTAATGCGTCGATGGGTGCAGTACTGGCAGCAGCAACCCCCGTCGCGTGAGCGTACGGAAGTGTTGCGTTCCTGGCATCTGAGTATGGGGCGCGTAGGGGCCTGGAAAAGTTTGCAAGCCGGATGGCGGCTGATACGGAGTCGCCGGGTATTGACAGGTGTCCGGAATATTATCGCCGGGGTTCGGCGCTATCTGACCTCGTTTTTACCCTACAAGTGGGGTTGGATGTACTAAGGTATGCGCATTCTCTTCGTGGCCCAGCGGTATCATCCTTTTGTAGGGGGCGTGGAGACGCAGACCCGCCTGGTGGTGCATGAGCTGGCCCGGCGCGGACACGAAGTGCAGGTGGTGGCCACGACGCTTCGGGAGCCAAAGCTACCTGCCCGCCTCCGGGTGCTGGGCGACAGTGTGCTGTTGCCCGATGGGCGGGCTTATGACGATGCAGGGGTCCCCGTGCACGTGCTGACGCCCGGCCCGTGGGAGCGGCTGCGTATGCTGCCGATAGCCGTGCGCGCCGTACCGCTGCTGGCGCGTCGCTACCACGCCCTGCGGCGTTTCGGCTATCCGTTTTTTCGGCGCGTTTTTGCGCCAAAGCTGCGACCGCTTATCGAATGGGCCGAGGTGGTGCATTCGGTGGCCGGAAATTACCTGGGTTGGACGGCGCAGGAAGTAGCCCGGGCGCTGGGCCGTCCGTTCGTGGTAACGCCCTATGTGCATCCGGGGCAGTACGGCGACGGTCCGGACGATGCCCGGCACTGGCAGGCGGCCGATGCCGTGCTGGCCCTGCTGGAAACCGACCGGAAGGTGCTCGTCGAGCGCCTGAGGGTGCCGCCTGAGAAGGTCCATCTCTACGGAGTGGTGCCGCTGTTGCCCGAACGGGCCGATGGGGCACGTTTTCGGGCGCGGCACGGACTGGGGGCGGCGCCCATCGTGCTGTTTGTCGGGCGCATGAACGACTACAAAGGAGCGCCGGCGCTGGTGCGAGCGGCGCCGCGGGTGTGGGCCCGGCAACCGGAAGTGCAGTTTGTGTTTATTGGTCCGGCTTCGGAGGAGGAGCGGCGCCTTTTTGAAAAGGTCGATGCCCGGATCCATTACCTGGGGCGCGTCGATGAACAGGAAAAGGCCGATGCGTATGCCGCCTGCGATGTGTTCTGCATGCCTTCGCAGCATGAGATTCTGCCGGCCGTGTATCTGGAGGCCTGGAGCTACGGGAAGCCGGTGGTCGGCGGACCAGCGCCGGGGCTGAAGGAGCTGATCGAAGGAAATGGCGCAGGTATCGTAGTGTCCCAGGCACCTGAAGCGATTGCGGAGGGCGTGCTGCGGCTGTTGGAGGCGCCGGAATGGGCATGCGAACTGGGGCAGAACGGACGCCGACTGGTGCAACAGCGCTATACCCGCAAAGCACTGGTCGATACCCTGG
>JALSJJ010000097.1 GCA_026989375.1 Rhodothermus sp. | reverse complement strand
TTAGTTCCGGGAGCAGCTCGTGCACCAGGCAGCGCAGTTGATGTTCTTCCCGGAAGAAGTAGGTCTCGTTGACCGTCATCAGATTGATCAGGGCCTGTAACTCCCGCCCTGAGGCCTCAAACCGAAGCCGGGTAAAGTAGGTGCGGAAGTCTGGTGCCCCAGTTGCCTTCATGCGCTCGATCAGACGGCGGTCAACAAAGTAGCGTTTGCTTTCGTCAAAGAAGATGCCTGTTTTGCGGTAAAAAAAGTCTCGGAATCGTAGAAAATCCTCGTCACGTATGTGATATTGCGGGTACTGCATGACTCAGGTGTTACCATCAATCCGTCGCAGTGCCTGTTTCACGGCAAATTGGATATACGGCTCATCCGCAAAGCGCTGGCTGACCGCCTGCAGCGCCGGTCGTGCGGCTTCGGTACCAACTTCGCAGAGCAGGTCAACGGCGGTGGCGCAGACATTGACGTGTGGATCGCGCTCCAGAACCTGAATGAGCCAGGCTTCCGTCTGCGGCAGCGCCAAGGTGCCCAGCAGATTGAGCGTCAGGATGCGCACATCTGGATCCGGATCGTGCAATAAAGCCTCAACAAACGAGGCGGCCTGGTCTGGACGCTGCTTTAGCGCATCCAGCGTGGCATTGCGCAGCGTGGCCTGGTCGCTCCGAAGCGCGCGTATCAGCGCTTCCCGTGCCTCTGGCGTTGCGGCGTGGACCAGCTCCTGGAGCAGGAGCTCCAGCACCGCAATATCCGGTTCCCGCTCCAGATGAGCGATCAGATGTGGAAGTCCGTCTGGGAAGCGGGCCAATTGTCGTACTGCATGACGTCGCCGGACAGGATCCGGATCCTGCAGCGCCTGCGGCAGGGTCTGAGCGTCTTCAACAGTTGCCTCCGACGTAGCTTCGGGAATCTGATTAAACCGCTTCAGCCCCATGATGCCGAACGGGTTGAATCCAGCGGATAAGTTGATGCGCGATTTTATCAGCAGGTAGCACTTTGGTCGCACCACCTCGCTTGATAACTTCAGCGGGCATGCCAAACACCACCGCAGAACGCTCCGACTCGGCGATCACGCGTCCACCCTGACGCCGAATTTCCGTAAAAGCTTCTGCGCCATCGTAGCCCATCCCGGTCAGCATAACCGCCACGATCCGATGCGGGTCGACGTGCTGCAACACCGAACGTCCCAGTAGCTCCACAGAGGGATGCCACAGATAATCGGGATGGGCAGGGCGCGTCAGCGCAACCAGCCGCTCGCGCCGCCGGCTCACAATCAGATCGGCCTCACCTCGGCCAATATAGACGGTCCCCGTCTCCAGCGGCATGGGACGCACCACTTCCACGACCCGCACCGCACAGAGCCGATCTAACCGCTGCGCAAACGGACCGGTAAAGGCCGCCGGCATATGCTGCGCCACCAGTACCGGCCAGGGAAAATCAGCAGGTAACCGAGGCAGAATCTCTTCGAGTGTCGCGGGACCGCCTGTTGAAACCCCGATCACAACCACGCCGCTATCTTTTTCGGGTGGCCGGGCGGCAGCGATGGACGGTTTGCGTTTCGCCTCAGGGGCCGGTGCTTGCAGGGGCGCCCTGCCTCTGATCGTATGAGGCTTTCGGCGTCGCAGGCGGGCACCAACAGCGGCCCGTACTTTGGCGACCAGTTCTTCCTTGACCGCTTCAATGGAAAGCGAAATCGTTCCTCCTGGCTTGGCGACATAATCGACGGCCCCTAAATTGAGCGCCTCAAAGGTGGCCAGGGCGCCTTCCTGGGTCAGCGACGAAAACATGACAACGGGCACTGGCCGCTCAGCCATAATGTGGGCCAGGGCCGTCAGCCCGTCCATGCGCGGCATGTGGATATCGAGCGTGATGACGTCGGGCTCGAAGGTGCGGTTGGCTTCTATCGCTTCGTGCCCATCCCGCGCTGTTTGAATCTCGAAGTCCCCCTCCTCTTCGAACACCCGCGTCAACTGCCGACGCATCAGCGCAGAATCATCAACGATCAATAAGCGAATCATACGGCTTCTACTGGATGAGCATGGACACGTACCTGAGCCAGTAACCGCTCTGGATGCAGGAGCTGTACAATTTGTCCCTGATCAGGCAGATGGATGACCTGATCCATGAGGGGGCTATCGATCTCTCTGGGCCGCGTTGCTGGCTGCAATGCGCTTTCGGGTACCTCGCAGACCTCGGTGACCGCATCCACCACGAACCCCGTGGGCTGTCCTTCTGCGGTCAACACCACAATGCGTTGCTGCGGACTTGCTTCGGCTACCGGGAGACCGAGCTGACGACGGAGATCGACCACGGGTAGTACCCCTCCACGCAGGTTGACTACCCCCACGATAGCCGGTGGCGCCTGGGGGACCGCGGTATAGGTCTCCGGCGGCTCAACAATTTCCTGTACATAGTCGATGGGCACGCCAAACACTTCCGTTCCCAGCCGGAAGAAGAGAAAACTCCGCGCTTCTGTTTCTTCCTCTTCTACCAAGGCCTCGTTCTTCTCTGCCCCATGCGTTGTGTTGTCTCCCCATGCAACGGCTTCGTCCAGCGCAATGCGCTGCAACAGACGTCGAAGATCCAGCAAACCCAGCAGGCGCTCCCCATCTATTCGACAGACTGCCGCAATCTCCTGGTAGGGCGTTTCCTTCTGGAGTGCGGCGGGTGGTTGCTCCAAGGTGTCGGTGGGCAGACTGTGTACTTCCTGGACTTGGTCAACTCCCAGGCCGAGCCGGCGCTGGCCGGCCTGTACCACCAGAACACAGGCGGGTTGATCAGTCCCTTCCAGCTCGAACAAACGCGCCAGCAACACCACGGGTACGGTCTCGCGCCGCAAGGTCATCAGGCCGGCCAGCCATGAGGGGGCCTGAGGAATCGGAGTGATGTGCGGAGGCCAGGCCACTACTTCCTGCACCCAGTGCACGGGCAGAGCGTAGCGCTGCCCTCCCACGACGAATTGCACCACCTGTGGGGTCTCTTCCTCCGGGCTGCTGGCCGCGCTGAAGGGTTCTTTCAGCTCGTCAGGCATCATAGGCAACATCCGGTTCAATGACTCTGGAGTTCATCGGCCAGCACCGCAATCTCTTCCACTGCGGCAGCCAGCGATTCCATTCCCTGAGCCTGCTCCTGTGCGGCACTGGCGGCTTCACTGGTAGCCTGCTCCGC
>JALSJJ010000096.1 GCA_026989375.1 Rhodothermus sp. | reverse complement strand
GGTCATATTGTCCATAGTAGAGGCGGTTTTCGTTGGTCGGATCGACCTGAAGCAGCGAGAAATAGAACGGTCGGTAGTGCAGGTTAAGCTCATCGTTCACCTTGCGCCAGGTGTGCCCGCCGTCGTCCGAGCGGTACAGCCCGCTTCGTTTGGCTTCAATCAGGGCGTACACCACGTCCGGATTCGACGGCGCCAGCGCCAGCCCCATCCGTCCCAGTTCTCCCTTGGGGAGCCCTTCTTTTGCCGTGATGCGCTTCCAGGTCTGGCCTCCATCATAGGTGATGTAGAGCCCGGAACCCGGCCCACCGGACTTGAAAAACCAGGGCCAGCGTCGGTATTCCCAGAGACTGACAATCAGCTTGTCCGGATTGCGGGGGTCCATCAGAATCTTGTCGGCGCCGGTGCGCTCATTGTCGCCCAGAATCTTCGTCCAGGTCTTGCCACCGTCCGTGGTTTTATAGAGGCCGCGCTGTCCCCCATCGCGCCAGGCCGGACCCAGCGCCGCCACGTAGACGACCTCGGAGTTGCGAGGATCGATGACAATGCTCTGGATGCGCTCGCTCTCTTCCAACCCGAGATGCACCCAGGTCCGTCCCCGATCCACGCTTTTGTAGACGCCATTGCCCACCGAGGCACTGTTGCGGGGCGTCCCCTCACCGGTGCCCACCCAGATCACATCCGGATTGTTAGGATCAATAGCGATCGCTCCGATAGAGGATACCGGTTGCCGGTCAAAAAGCGGCGTCCAAGTAACCCCCCCGTCTTCGCTGCGCCAGAGTCCACCACTGGCAGCGCCCACGTAGATCACGTCCGGATTGCCCGGCTCTACGGCCAGGGCGACCACGCGGCCACTCATCCCGGCCGGACCGATCTGCCGGGCCGTCAATCCGTGAACCCGCGCGGTATCGATCTGGGCCCAGGCAAGTGGAACGAGGAGCCATCCAAGGAGTACGGCAGTCAGTTTGCGCATGGCTGCAGCGGGTTGGTTTGCTCAGGGTCAGGCAGGAAGCGCTGCCAATTTACCAAAATCCATCCAAAAAGGAAGGGCTTCCAACCGCCCACCAGGCTGCGGCTCGATGCCCCTGCGAAATGCCAGCCTCAGGCGCGAAAGGCTACCCTGGAGAAGCGTGCCTGATAGGCCACCTGCAACCGCTGCCAGCGGGAGAGGACGACCGGCCCGCGCCAGACATCGTAATCGCGCCGTTCAATGGTACGCAATACCTCCAGGGCCCGCATCCACTCATGCCGAAGTGCCCGGGCGTACCGCCGCGGCAACTCGTGCACCAGCACACGTCCGCGCGCCAGTGCTTCCCGCGCACGCACCACCTGCTTCCAGAGCAGCCGCCGAACGGCTGGATTGTTTGCCCCTCGCTGCAACAGCTCAATCGATACCCCTGCTCGTTCCAGATCCTCCAGGGGAATGAACAGGCGATCAGCAGCCAGATCGCGCGGCAGCCGCATCAGTCGATCTGTCAAGAAAAAACCGGCGGCAAGGGCATCGACCTGCGGATCGTTAAAGCGCGTGCCTATACCTGCCAGCCGGGCAAGCAATCGCCCATGTGCCCCGGCGAAATCACGCAGAAAGGATTCCAGCGCTGCTGCATTGGGAAAACGTGCTGATCCAACCCAGACCCATGCCGCCCGCACCTGCGCGGCCAGCAGCTCAACGGGAAGCCCGTGCTGCTCCACGGCCCCCCGGGCTGCGCGCCAGATTGTCTCCGGTACGACCTGAACCGCTCCGTCCTCCTGCACCCGCCTCACCTCAGCCTCCAGAAACGCCCGGCACGCTTCGACCGGCCCGACCGGCACGTTCGGTCTGCGAAGCGCCAGATGCCAGTGCCAGAGCGCCTGGGCGGCCGGACGCAACGCGCCCGGCCAGGGTCTGTCGTAAAAAGGACGAATCAGGGCCATCGCTTAACCAGAGGATCGGCGCCAGGGAGGATCCTGCTTTGCCAGAAACGCCTGAATGCCCGCTTTGCAGTCGGCCGTACCACGCGCCAGCGCATTGACCCGCGTAGCATAAGCCAGCGCGGCATCCAAATTCAACCCCGGCAAATCGGCCAACAGGCGGCGGGTCAGCGCCACGGCCGACGGGCTCGTCTCGGTAGTCAGTTCCCGAGCCAGGGTCTGCACGGTAGGGTCCAGTTCCTCGGGAGGAACGACCCGGTAAATGAGTCCCAGACGCACCGCCTCTTCTGCCTCGATCAATCGGCCCCGCAACAACAGATCGCGGGCCACCGTCTCGCCTACGCGGCGCAGCACGAACGTGGCTACGATAGCCGGCACAAAGCCGATGCGCACCTCGGTAAAACCCAGCTTCGCGCTCGTAACAGCAATGGTAAAGTCACAGGCAATAGCCAGCCCACACCCACCGGCGATAGCATGACCATTCACCCGAGCAATCAACGGTTTTGGATAATAGGCCAGTTGTCGGAACAACGCGGCCAGTCGCTCCGAATCGACCAGATTCTCCTCAACCGTTGCCTCCTGCAATCGTGACAACTCTGCCAGATCCGCTCCGGCTGAAAACACTTTGCCCGCCCCCGTCAGCACCACCACGCGCACCGTTTTCTGCTCAGCCACCGCCTGCAACGCCTGCGAAAGGGCTGTAACAAGCGGACCACTCAATGCATTGCGCTTTTCCGGCCGGTTGAGCGTGAGCGTTGCCACCGGCCCTTCGATATGGGTCTGAACCAATTCCATGGGGTTAGCGCTTTTCGAACTTAGTAGAACATCCCGTATCACCTCACGCACCACCGCATTACCCTATGATACCCCACGCGCTTTTATGATGCAATAACGGCCTCTGCAGTTTGCTTAAGCCCTATCAACCTGCGACTTCCCCTTGCAGGAGGGCTGTCCCAAAGCGACGGAGAGGGTTATTCGCCAGCCCCCAGCACCATAGCGTTGATGGTGGACCATAGCCCCTCCCCCTGTCCCCCTCCCCAGCGGGGAGGGGGAACATCATTAAGAAGCCTTGCCCGAAATCGAGCCATTGTGCTGGAGTAAACGTTATGTAGCCGAGCCAGAAAATCTTGCTCCCCCTTGAGGGGGAGCTGGCCCAAAGGGCCTGAGGGGGTGTCTGTTGGAAAGCAACACTGCCCTCAAAAAACGCTCAACGGCCAACTTGGCGTAGTAGGACGGATGACCCCTCCCCCTGTCCCCCTCCCCAGC
>JALSJJ010000095.1 GCA_026989375.1 Rhodothermus sp. | reverse complement strand
GGCCTCTGGGGACTTGCCTACGCCCCCTCGATGGACATGCTCTATGCCTTTGAAACCCCCTCCAACCGCCTCCATGCCTGGAAACTGCATCCCAAAGTGCAGTTCCTGGAAACCCGCACCTATGGCCGGCCTGCTGGGCATCTGGGTCTGGGGACCAGACTCGCTCATCGTCCAACGGCTGACGATGCGTCAGCAGGGCCAGCTCGAACAGACGCTCTGGATGTACCATTGGTCATCGCAGCAGCTCTCGCGCCTGTTTACGCTGGAAACACTGAACCCAGGGATGGCAGCACTCCTGCCGTTCATGCCACGCACGCTGGCGGCCATCCAGGCGCCGTTTGGCATTGCTACACTCTGGACCGATAGTTTGAGCGTGCATATTCGCACTCTGGCCGGCCATCGTCGTAGTACACGCCCGCTTCCGCTGCGCCAGCGCATCCCGCTCTCCGCAAAAGACCGGGAAGCAGCCCTGGCACGCATCCGCCGCCTTATCCCTCCGGGCGCTCCGCTTAAGCTCCCGGAGCTTCCGAAGCGCACCTACTGGCCCTACGTGAATGCGCTCCTCATGGATGCGCAGGGACGCATCTGGGTACGGATTGAATCCGGGAAGCAAACGCCTCATCGAACGATTTACTGGGCAGAAGAGCTCGGCTTTGTGGTCTTGGAGGGAGCCGTTGAGTTTAAAACGATCCATCACGGTCAGGCATGGGGCATTCAGGTTGATGCGGATGGTTTGACGTCCGTGGTACGCTATCGTCTCCCGTCCCGATGAATCTGTTTTCGGGACAGGTCGGCTGGGACATAGGCGGGGCGTGGAGGCCCTGTATTTCATGGCTCAGGTGCGAGACGAGCTGTGTGGGTTAAGCTGCAGGGTCTGCGTCCTTGCCGGTCCGGTGTTTCCAGGGCGCAGGCTGCATCCATCCTTCCCCTGACGTATGCAGCCAGTGCGCCTGTCAACCAATGCGCCATTTCTCCCATAACGTCCTGAATTTTCAGCCATTCCTCCCCCATCGTCCCTCTTGACAATGTGTGTGTGTGTGTGTGTGTTAATTCGGGGGTGAGGCCGGTCGTCCGGCCCGCACCCCCGACGACCGGCCCGGGGCCCACCGGGTGCGAACTATTAATCATAGGGAGGGGCATCATGAAGCGCCTGTTGCTTCCCATCGCCCTGATCCTCTCGTTGCTGGGCAGCCTGTTGTTGCTTGATGCGTCAACCCGTGCAGACGTGGTCGCTAATGCCGCGGCAGTAATGACGCCTTCCGAGGCCTGTGCCGGTAGCTGTGCAGAGGCCAACTGCCCAGGAAGCGGCGCGCTTTGTTGCCGACAGGTTAAGTCGTATCTTTTTGGGTTAATCAAAGTATCCCAAGAGACTTACGAAAACCCTCCACAAGAATAAAACCAGCGCATGCGCCGTCTTTCTCTGGTAGCCGGAAGCGTGCTCCTGCTGCTGGGGCTGGGCCTGTTGTGGACACTTTCTTCTTCATCCAGTTTTTCAGGCCAGCCTGTGCCGTCCGATCGTCTGCCCTCACCCCGTCCGCAGGCGCGCACCACACGGCAGGTCCAGCCCGTCATGCTACAGCAGGTGCGCCTGTTCGGACGTGAGACATTCCTGCACACGGTGGATTTCATCCACGCCGGCCCCGAAGCGACCGTATATGTCCTGGACCGGGGCCGGCACCAGGTCCTCCGCTTTGATCTCAAGACGGGCCGCCTGCTGCAACGTTATGGGAAAGGTCCGGGAGAAGGGCCAGGCGAATTCCAGATGATTACCGACTTTAAAGTGGACCGTGCCGGGCGCGTCTACGTCTGCGATCCAGTGAATGCCCGCATCACGCTGTTCGCGCCGGACGGCCAACTTCTGGCCACCCTTTCGCTGGATCGCCCGCCCTACGGACTGGCCCTGATGGCCGATGCGCTGCTGGTCATCCAGTTACTCCGGGCCCGCTCGGATGGTCTGTTTGAAGTGTACCGTCTGGAGCAGAAGCCTGATGGTACCTACCGACTACGCTTCCTGCGTCGCTTTGGGGAATTTCTAAAAAATCAGGCGGCCTTCAGTTTGCTACTGGATGGTCGCCTTACAGGCGCCGACAGTTTTTTCGTCTATGCCCCGCGACGCATCGGCTGGCTCACTGCTTTTTACCCGGACGGCCGCCTGCGCTTTCATCGGGAAACCATCGAGCCGATCCCGATTCCACGCCTGGTGCGGCGCGGCGACATGGAGCAGGTAGACCGAAGGGCGCCGATCGCCACCTACGAGCTGACCGTCGACGGCCCCCGCCTTTATACCTGGAGCAAGGGGCGCGACGGCCAGGCCTACGTGGACGTTTACAGTGCCTATACCGGAGATTATCAATTCTCGCTCCCCCTCGACCTCAAAGGACTGATTGACGTCCAGGATTCTCTGATCTACGCAGCCCACGATACCCTGGTCACGGTCTGGCGCTGGCGCCCTGCTGCGCCGGCTTCGGAGGGAAGTAGCTCTTGAGCAAGGCATCCTTCCGTGTGTTTTTGTCTACGCGCTCGACGGGTGTGGAGGCTGCTCCCCTCACGGAAAAAGCCATAGAGCAAGGCCTTGCTGGGCTCGTGGCCGGTAGCGTCCGCCCCGGAAAACAGGGCCCCTCAGCCTTCCTTCCTGAACAGCTACGCAGCAAGCGCTCTTTTCCTGCCCCTTACCGCAACAGAGCAAACAACGCCACAATCACCCCGATCTGCCCTGCCCAGAACACAAACATCCACCGAATCAACCGCGTATGTCCCTGGCTGATCTGCACCCGCAACCGCATCTCCACCTCCGCAAGACGCGTCTCCAGTTTCGCTACCTCCTCCGTAAGGCGCTTGTCCAGCGCCGCAATCTGACGTTCCAGCTTTGATTCCACCTCCTGGATCTGACGCTCCAGCTTCGATTCTACTTCTTGGATCTGACGCTCCAGCTTCGATTCTACTTCTTGGATCTGACGCTCCAGCTTCGATTCTACTTCTTGGATCTGACGCTCCAGCTTCGATTCTACTTCTTGGATCTGACGCTCCAGCTTCGATTCCACCTCCCGAATCTGATGCTCCAGCTTCGATTCCACCTCCTGAATCTGATGCTCCAGCTTCGACGCCACCTCCCGAATCTGACGCTCCAGACGCGCTCCTTCCTCCGTTACCCGACGCGCAAACCGCTCCTCTACAATTCG
>JALSJJ010000094.1 GCA_026989375.1 Rhodothermus sp. | reverse complement strand
CTGATGCCATGCCTGCGCCTGGCGCAGCCAGTTGGCGATCAGGCGCGGTCCTTCGGTCGTAAGCACGCTCTCCGGATGAAACTGCACGCCTTCGATCGGATAGGTGCGATGGCGCAGCCCCATGATCACCCCATCTTCCGTCCAGGCCGTGATCTCCAGCACCTCGGGCAACGTGTCACGGTCCACCACCAGGGAATGGTAGCGCGTGGCGGTGAACCCCTGCGCCGCCCCTTCAAACAGCCCGGTCCCCGTGTGGAAGATGCGGCTCGTCTTACCGTGCATGAGGGAGGGGGCATGCACGATGCGGCCGCCAAAAACCTCCCCGATCGCCTGATGCCCCAGGCACACGCCCAGGATCGGCGTGGTCGGCCCCAGTTCGGCAATGACTGCTTCCGTGATGCCTGCGTCGGCTGGCCGTCCCGGTCC
This sequence comes from Rhodothermus sp., assembly GCA_026989375.1. Lineage (GTDB taxonomy): Bacteria > Bacteroidota > Rhodothermia > Rhodothermales > Rhodothermaceae > Rhodothermus. Next base: position 2,761 of record JALSJJ010000094.1, on the reverse strand, counting down.
CGGCGAAATCAGAATCGCCTCGGGTTGCATGGCCCGCACCTCGTCGAGCGTAACCGCGTCGTTGCGCACCACGCGTAGCTCCCGGGTGTGTCGCCCCAGCAGGTGCACCAGGTTGTAGGTAAACGAGTCGTAGTTGTCGATTACCAGAATCATGACGCCTCCGGGCGATAGGTGGCGTAGTGGAGCCCGACCAGATCCCGCACCTGTTCCATGATCTCCTGCGCACGCTGACGCCCCTTGCGTCCGCCTTCGCGCAACACGTCCATCACATCGTCCGGACGCTTCAGCAGCTCCCGCCGCCGCTCCCGGGCTTCGGCAAAGTGCTCGTCGATGAGCCGGATCAGCTCTTTTTTCGCATCCCCGTAGCCGTAGCCGCCCTGCCGGTAAGCTTCAGCGATGCGATTGCGCGTCTCCTCGTCGGCAAACAGTTTGATCAGCGCAAATACGTTGCAACGATCCGGATCTTTGGGGGCCTCAAGCGGCGTCGAGTCGGTCACGATCGACATCACTTTCTTGCGCAGCGTCTTGCCTTCGTCAAAGATGCCGATCGTGTTGCCGTAGCTTTTGGACATTTTGCGCCCATCAATGCCGGGGACCACGGCCACCTCCTCCCGGATCAGCGGTTCGGGAACGGGAAACAGTGGCCGATCCGGCGGGCAGAACGTCCGGTTGAAGCGCTGCGCAATGTCGCGGCAGATCTCGATGTTCTGCTTCTGATCAGCCCCGACGGGCACCAGCGTGCCCCCGTAAATCAGGATGTCAGCCGCCTGAAGTACGGGATAGTTGAACAATCCGGCGTTGGCCGTCAACCCCTGGGCCACCTTGTCTTTGTAGGCCACGCCTTTTTCAAGGGTCGAGACCGGCACCAGGTTGTAGAAAATCCAGGCCAGCTCTGTGACCTCCGGCACATCGCTCTGCACAAAGAGCGCCGCTTTTTCCGGGTTAAAGCCCAGGGCCAGATAGGTGACTGCCGCCTCGAACGTGTAGCGCCGCAGCGCCTCCCGGTCGTGAATCGTGGTCAGCGCGTGGTAATTGACAATGAAGAAGTACGATTCGTACTGCTCATGCAGCGCCAGGTGCTGCCGGATCGCACCGAAATAGTTGCCCAGATGCAGCTCGCCGGAGGGTTGAATGCCCGAGACCACAATGGTCCGCGTGGCCGTACGCTCCGGCTGCACCGTTCGAGAAGCCGTTGCCGTTGTACTCGCACTCATGACGCCGTTGCGCTGGCTGGTTTCGGGTACCGTCGGGCCACTTCCTGCAGATAGCGCAAACGTTCTTCACCGTGCTGACGCACCAGATTGAGCGTGGCTTTGGTGCGGATCTGGTGGTTCAGCTTAAGCTCTTCCGTGACGAGCTGGAGAAAGCGTTGTTCGGCCTCCAGCAGCCGGTGGATCATTTCGGCCGGATCCGTGCCCAGGTTGAAGTCGTCCGGCTCCATATCGACCCCGCTGTAGGCCGTGCCGCCCGCGCTGAAGACCACCTCGGCCAGTTTGCCAACGTCCACGCGAGCGATTTTCTGGAATTGCTCCAGGCGATCAGCAATCTCCGCCTCGCCGATCGTGCGAATCACATAGTCGTGCTGATGGTTCAGCGCAATGTGCTCGCGAATGAGCGGATTGATCCGCTCGACCGTCTCCTGGCGGGAGAGCGACTTTCCGATGCCGCCTTTGTTGAAGATCAGTTCTTTCAGCGAAGCCATGGTCGGTTCAATGTTGGTTTTACAGCAAACCGGACGCGGCGACGCGCATGGCCTCGACCAGCGCCCGGGCCTTGTTAACGGTTTCCTCGTACTCGCGTTCGGGCTCGCTATCGGCCACGATGCCCGCCCCGGCCTGTATGTAGATGGTGCCGTTGCGCACGACCATCGTACGGATGGCAATGCAGGTGTCCAGGTTGCCCGAAAAATCCATGTAGCCCACAGCGCCGGCATAGACCCCCCGGCGCGTAGGCTCCAGCTCGTCGATAATCTCCATGGCTCGTACCTTGGGGGCCCCGCTGACCGTGCCGGCCGGAAAACAGGCGGCCAGCGCATCCAGTGCATCGTACTGCGGGTCGAGCTCTCCGGCCACCAGCGAGACCAGATGCATTACGTGCGAATAGCGCACCACAAAAGCGAAACGCTCGACCTGGACCGTACCAAAGCGACAGACACGCCCCAGGTCGTTCCGCCCCAGATCGACCAGCATCAGATGCTCGGCCTGCTCCTTCGGATCGGCCTCCAACTCGGCTTCCAGCGCCCGATCCTCTTCAGGCGTGCGTCCCCGGGGGCGCGTGCCGGCAATAGGCAGCACCTCGGCCCGGCCCTGCTCGACCCGCACCAGCACTTCGGGCGACGACCCGATCAGCGCCAGATCCCCGAAGTCGATGTAGAACAGGTACGGCGACGGATTGACCTGGCGCAGCGCCCGGTACAGATTGAAGCGATCGCCCGTGTAGGGCATGGCAAATCGTTGCGAGAGGACGACCTGGAAGATATCCCCCTCATAGATGTACTCCTTGGCCCGGCAAACTGCCTCACAGAAGGCGTTGCGTGAAAAGTTGGACGTAAGGAGCCCGTCTGAAAGCACGACCGGTTCAGGAATTTCCAGCGGCGCCTGCGCGAGGGTGTCGGCCAGCCCATCCAATCGAGCGACGGCTTCGTCGTAAGCGGCCCGCAGGTCAGTGTCGGGCGCCACAAAGACCCCGGCCATGAGCACGAGCTGATGACGCACGTGGTCGAACGCCACCACCGTATCGTAGAAATTCCAGCGGGCATCCG
>JALSJJ010000093.1 GCA_026989375.1 Rhodothermus sp. | reverse complement strand
GATCCAGAAAATCCACCAGCCCCAGTGCATGCCCCATACCATATGCGGTCCGTACATGGTCTTTAGGAATGAACGTGATTAGTAGTTATTATGGCGATGGTTGCCGTTTTGTCCCTTTTGTCCTTGTTGCTGGCGATGGCGCATCATCATGCCCCCCTGCTTCATGGGCATCATGCCCATCTGGCCCATCATTCCACCGCCATGCATCATGCGCATCATGCCTTCACGGCCATGCATCATGTGCATCATCTGCATCATTTCCATCATGGGCAGCCGCATCATGTAGTGCATCATCTGGCGCTGCTTTAGCTCGCGCAACCGGGCCCGCTGGGTTTCATTCAGCACGTTCATCATCTGCCGGACGGTCTCGTAGGGTGCAACGCGGTCGTCAACTTCCAGGCGGGCTATTGCCTGGAGATGTTCGCGTACTGCATCCGGTTCAGGATGCTGGTTTTCTTTGAAAAGCGCCTGGAGGGCCTGCCGATGCTGGCGTATTTCCTGCTGACGCGCCCGGTGCTGCTGGATCATACCTTGCTTGAGCTCACGGAGCTGTTGCTGTTGCTGCTCGGAAAGCTCCAGCGAGTCGGCCATAGCCGGCAGCACAAACGCCATCATGGTGGCCCGATGCAGCGGATTTTGCATCATCATGCCCTGCTGCATCATGCCCATCATGCGGGGCATCATCTGCATCATCATCATGGGGCCCTGCATCATGCCGCGGGCCGTATCAGGCCGATTCATCTGGTGGCGGTGTGGCTGTCCGAACACCGGTAGGATCAACAACAGGCTCAGTGCCAGAATTGTCCCGTGCTTCTTCATGACAGTCTCTCGGTTTGTGTTCTCATGTTGTTTCCTGTTCTAACCTATGCAAATGAAGATACGTGTGGCTTAGATGATCCTGAAAGGCCTTTAAGCGACGTAACGACACGGTTACGATCGCCGTTGCTCCTTCTTGTGCTACATAATTAACTTCAAAAATATCTCTTTATGCATTGAGTCAGCCATGACCATTCATAACACATGCTGAGAAAGCGTGATGGTATCTTGGTTTATCAGAATACTGAGCGTGCTGTTACTTGTCGGTTGCCGTTCTCAGAAAGATGCTGATGTGCTCTATCCGCTGCTGGATCGATTGGAAGGACCGTTTGACTATGTGCTGAGCCGCAGTGCGCTTGAACGGTGGGAAGCGGACGACTGGCACGTACTTCAGCTTCTGGAACAGGCGCGTTTAGCGTTGCACATTGGCACTGAGGAAAAAGAACGGCCTGAGTATCTGCTGGGACGTGTTATGGATGCTGATATTGATCCGCAGGGACGCATAGCAGTGTTAGATTTTGCCAATGGGGAGGTTCGTTTTTTTGACAGGGCAGGGAACTACTTGTTCACGATTGGTCGCCCTGGGGAGGGGCCGGGTGAGTTTGAGCGACCGGAGCGGTTGGCATTTGATCGGCAGGGGCGGCTTTATGTATTAGACGGTGGCCGACGAATTCAGCGGTTCCGGCCAGAAGGCGATACCTATGTGCTGGATCATACCTATATGCTGTCGGTTCAGCTTAAAGCCGGCGTACGCGGGTTCTGCCTGTTCGAGGATACGCTGTACGTGCAGACGATGTCTCCTCTGTGGCATGAGCGTCCGACGCTGCATGTTCTGGACCTTGAGGGACGTGTTGTGCGGGCTTTTGGCCGTCTGGACTTTTATCCCTGGGATGCGGTTGAAGAGGAAGCCTATCGAGGAATCCAACCGCTGCTGGGAGAAGCCACGCTGTACTGCGATCCATATGGTCCCGGACTGATACTGGTGTATCCTTACTTTGGCGTGATTGCCTATTACTCCACGCAGGGAGCGCGGCGCTGGTTGGTCCGTACCGAGGAGCAGGCCCTCTTTGCGATAAAGATTTTAGATGTAAGAGCGAGCATGCCCATGCCGCGCCCTCGTGGCTTTGTGGTGCACAATGTGCTGGCGCTTCCTGCAGGCAAGATACTTATCCACGGAGCTTCTCAGGTGATGCACGAGGACGATCCTTATAAGGTGGCTTCTCAGGAAACCTATCTCTATATCTTTGATCGGGAGGTGCAGCGTTGGAGCTGGGCGCCAGTGGAAGCCCCTTTCTTCAAAGTGTATCGGCTGGGCACTTCATGGATACTGGGCACCCGAAAGGGGGCGGATATGCCCCACGTGGCAGTATTTCAACTGGGTGAAGCATCGGCGCCGTTGTAAAACGGAGGTCGGACTATTCCAGGTAGGGCAGGACGGCTGCTTCAAACTGAGAAAAGTCGGCAGCACCGGGCCAGGTCTCACGGATGATGCCGTCACGGTCGATCACGAACGTGGTAGGGCGTGCCTGTTCAACGCGATTGTAGGGCCAGGGCCATCGGACATCTTCGGGCAGATATCCGCTGACAGCTTCCAGGGGGCGTTTTTGCATGAATTCCAGGACGGTCTGTCGGGGTTCGTCAGAGATCATGATGACGACGACCCCCCGATCGCGATAAGCTTGTTGGAAACGGTTAAGTTCGGGAATTTCTGCGAGGCAGGGAGGGCACCAGGTAGCCCACAGGTTCAGTAGAATAACCTGCCCTCGATAGTCCGAAAGCGCGCGGGGTTCGTCGGTTTCTACCAGTCTAAAGGTCAGTTCCGGAGCCGGTCGGCCGACGACCCCGGGTGGGCGAACGATCTCAGGCTGTTGTTGGCGCAGGTAAGCCAGTAGGCCTAAGGCCAGACCCGATAGCACAATCACAACGCCAAATAGTGCCCCACTCCAGGCGGCGGCTCCCTTAAGGCGTCGGTCAGGGCTGAGCCGGGGAGCCAGCCAGAGCAGGAACAATCCACCGACGGTTAGCACGCCAGCCAGCGTGTACAACAGGGATGGACTGATCGGTAAGCTTTCCTGCATGGCTTACTCCTGTGGACCGTAACGGGCAAAAACGCGGGTTTGGCCATCCGTGGTGAAAGCCAGCACCTCGTAGGGATCCACACGGAATCCCTGTTCCATACCAGGCGAGCCAATGGGCATGCCCGGCACTGCCAGGCCAGTTACGTCGGGTTTTTCCTGCAACAGGCGCCACACGTCGGCTGCCGGCACATGGCCTTCAATCACGTACCCTTCGACGATGGCCGTATGGCAGGAATGGAGAGCGCCAGGCACGCGAAAGCGGGCTTTGATCGTACTCAGGTTCTGTAAATCCTCGACGCGCACCGCAAAACCAGCAGCCTTCATGTAGTCCACCCATTTCGTGCAACAACCACAGGTAGGACTCTTAAAGACGGTCAGCGTGGGTTGTGCAGCAGCCTGTTGCCGACCGTTGTAAATAAATAAGCCAATCGCGGTTACGGCCGCACCAAGTAAAAAGCCCAGCAGGTACGTTTTCTTGGTGATCCGCATGAATTTCAGGGATTAAAATGGCACAAAAAGCATCATCAATACGGTCAAGGCCGGGGGATGCTCCCGGCCTTGACCTTTTTTCAACGAGGACTCAGTACCAGAGGCGCACGCCCGCTACTATCCCGGAGCTCCGGGCAGCCTCTCCTTCTGCGCGGGCTAAATCTGCGGTGCTGCCATAAAGGCGGCTCCAGTTGAAGCCAATGTAGGGGGCGAATTCGCGGGCCAGTTCAAAGCGCAGCCGCAGCCCAAAGTCTATACGATTTAGCCCACGCCCGATGCCCCAAGCGTCCACCTGCTGGGCGGATGCCAGCATTTCAAGGCGTGGCTGCAGAATAAGCCGCTGGGTAACGAACAGATCGTGTGAGGCAACGAGCGAGGCGGCAAAGTCGCCATCCTGACTCAGGTAAAAAAGCGGCTCCAATTCGAACCAGTACGGAGCCAGTCCTTCAAGGCCGAAGACGAGGTGCGCTCGGGTGCGCGTCTCTTCGCCGTAGGCGACGTCCATGCGGACGCCTATCTGCAGGTCCCAGAAGGGCGCGATTACCCGGCTGTAGAGCGCCTGCAGTTCGAATTCGCCTGCTTGCTGGCTCGTCAGGAGCTCGCCTTCACTTCGGATCCAGAGCCGGTTATACATTTTGCCCACCCAGGCGTCCAGATCCCACTGCACCGGACGCCCTTCCAGGCGGGGTTGGGTTTCCAGCAGATCAAAAAGGATAAAAGCCAGCGTGTTTTCATTGGCAAAGTGGATCAGAGGCTGGGCCTGAGCCCAGGCGGAACGCCCGGAGAGTCCCAGTCCGATCCCAAGCAAAAGAAAGAGAATCCGACGCATCATGATGACGTCCTGTCTGCAGTTTCTGGTTCACTAACTTCAAAGACCCGAAACATCCCCATGTCCATGTGATACAGGATGTGGCAGTGGAAGGCCCAGGGACCGGGCTCGTCGGGGGTAATCAGCACCGATACCCGCTCCGCCGGTTTGACGAGGATGGTGTGCTTGAGCGGGATATGCCGTCCGTGGCCATTTTCAAGCTCCATCCACATCCCGTGCAGGTGCATGGGGTGTTCCATCATGGTATCATTGACAAGAATGAGCCGCACCCGTTCACCATAGCGAATGCGGATGGGCTCGGGCGCTTCGGAGTAGGTTTTGCCATCGATGCTCCACAGGAAGCGCTCCATATTGCCCGTCAGGTGCAGCTCGATCTCACGGGTAGGCGGACGAAAGTCTTTACGGGGATGGAGGCTTTTCAGGTCTGTATAGACCAGCACACGCCAGCCATCCTCGCCCAGCCCTATACCGGGTTCATGGAGGCGGCTACGCGTGACCATGGGAATGGCCGCATTACCTGGTCCATGAGTATCCTTGTTGTGGGGCTGGGGTTCAGGAGGCATACCGGGAGCCTGCCCGACACCGGCCATCATGCCTGCCATCATGGCGCCATGCTGGTCATGGGACATGTTCTGGTGCTGCTGGTGTCCCATGCCTTCGTGCTGCCCCATGTTGCCGTGTTGCATACCGCCGTGGCCCCCCTCACCATGCACCATACCCATGTCGGCATGGGTGCGTAGCGGTGGTTTACGGCGGGGTGGAATAGGTCCTTCCATCCCTTCGCGTGGAGCCAGTGTGCCGCGCGCGTAGCCGCTACGATCCATCGACTCGGCAAAGATCGTATAGGCTTTTTCTTCTTTAGGCTCCACGATGACGTCGTAGGTTTCGGCAATACCAATGCGAAATTCGTCGACGGTAACAGCCTGCACATATTGCCCGTCGGCCTGAATTACCGTCATCGGTAAGCCAGGAATGCGCACGTCAAAGAAACTCCCCGCCGCCGCGTTAATGAACCGGAGACGTACGCGTTCACCGGGCCGAAATAGAGCGGTCCAATTATCCTCGGGGGCAAGGCCGTTCATCAGGTAGGTATAAGTTGCTCCTGTAATATCGACGATGTCCGTAGCCCCCATGCGCATCCGTCCCCAGCTCAACCGGTCTTTGATGGCATTCCAGAAGCCCATTTCGCGGGCTTCCTTAAACAGATTGGTCAGGGTGCGACGTTGAAAGTTGTAGTACCCCGGGTATTTGCGCAGGTTGGCCAGTACCCGGTAAGGATTCTCAAAGGTCCAGTCGCTCAGCACGATCACGTACTCCCGATCGTAGGGATAGGGCTCCTCGGCCGGGTCAATAATGAGCGGCCCATAAACCCCGGTTTGTTCCTGGAGAAAGCTGTGGCTATGGTACCAGTATGTGCCATGCTGGCGAATGCGAAACCGATATTCAAACGTTTCACCGGGTTTGATACCTGGAAAGCTGACCCCGGGCACACCGTCCATATCGAACGGTACGAGGAGGCCGTGCCAGTGGATAGAGGTATCCTCGCGGAGGCGGTTGGTGACGCGCAGGATCACTTCATCCCCTTCTCGAAAGCGCAACAACGGACCCGGCACGGTTCCGTTGATGGTCGTTGCCGTTGCCTTGCGCCCGCCAATACGGATGGGCGTTTCCGCGATGGTCAGGTCGTATGTTACGGGACCTTTGGCGGGCTTCCGAGCCATGGGTACACGCGGCCGAGGCCGTGCATAGGCTGGAAGCAACGCTTCGATCCCTGTCGTAATGCCCAGCACAGCCAATGCCTGCAGAAAGTCGCGACGCGAAAAATTCCGCATGCTTCCCCTGATGGTTGGTTGATCATTCGGTCGAGCACAGCCCTCAATCTGTGAGGAGCAGGCTAAAATAGATCTGGGGCAAGGCTTAAAACTTTTTAAGGAAGAAACTGAAATTCCTGACGGGTCTTTATTTTACAGCATACCTTATAAGACTAAAGTAGCCATGTTGATCCTATTGGTGGAAGATGATGAGCGTCTGGCGCGGGCCCTGGCCCGCGGCCTGCGAGAAGAAGGATATCAGGTGGAGCGGGTGGCCGACGGCATGGAGGCCGAAGCCCGGGTAGCGTCCGGCACTTACGATGCACTGATTGTGGACTGGCGGCTGCCCCGCATGGATGGGCAAACCCTGGTGCGGCGCCTTCGAGAGGCAGGGTACCAGATACCGATTTTGATGCTGACGGCCCTGGATGACCTGGAGCATCGGGTGGCCGGGTTGGATGCCGGGGCTGACGACTATCTGGGCAAGCCCTTTGCTTTTGAAGAATTGCTGGCGCGCCTGCGGGCATTGTTACGCCGACCGCCTGTCTGGCAGGCCACTGACGTTATTCGCCTGGGGCCGCTGGAGATCAACGAACGGCGCCGCCAGGCGCGCGTGGGGCACCAGCTTCTGCCACTACGCCCCAAGGAGTACGATCTATTGCGCTTTCTGGCGCGGCATCCAGGTGAAGTGGTTTCGCGCACCCGTATTGCCGAACAGGTCTGGGGCGATCCGTTCTATGTAAGTGATAACACGATCGATGTAACCGTGTCGGGGCTGCGCCAGAAACTGGGCGAAGCTACCCATGCCCTCCAGATTGAGACTGTTCGGGGAGTTGGCTACGCGTTGCGGCTTGAACCTACAGCAACCGAAACCCTATGACGCGGTTTCGTCACTTACCGAATCGCTGGTCCATCTCTGTCCGCCTGACGCTCTGGTACGTGGTCACATTGGTAGTGCTGCTGGGGCTATTTGCCGCCTTCAGCTATGTGACCTTTCACATGGCCCGGCATCGGGACTTTGACCAGCATCTGATTCATGAGACGCGCCAGCTTATGCCGTTTGTACGGGAACGGTCAGGTGTTCCCGTTTTTGTAGCGCTCGACACGCTGCGCTCGGTGGCGTATCAGACAGACGGGATCTATGGTACCTATGTGCGTCTGTTACGTCCTGACGGTCAGGTCATTTATGAGAGTCCTAACTTTGCCCGGCATGATCCGCTGCCTGTGCGCGTGCAGCCCGTTCAGGATGTGCAGGTCTACAGCCACACATGGGAAGGGAAACCAGCGCGTACGCGCTATACGCCCCTTTTCAGTGAAGACGGCCGTCTGTTTGGATGGCTGGAGGTGACCGGCTTTGAGTGGTCGTTGCACCGAGAGCTGCATCATCTGGGACTGGTGCTGGGAGCGGGCATTGTGCTGAGCGTGTTATTGGCGGCCGCCGGGGGGTATTGGCTGGCCCGCCGGGCCCTGCAACCAGTGGCGCTGCTGACGGCCACAGCCCGACAGATGGGCGCCGATAACTTGGAGGCGCGCCTGCCCGTCCCCAACGGCGTGCAGGATGAACTAACGGAGCTGGCCGAAACCTTCAATGACTTGCTGGCGCGGCTGGCCGATTCGCTGGAGCGCGAACGACGCTTTACGGACAATGCCGCACATGAGCTGCTCACGCCTCTTTCGGCGCTGCGCAGCGAGCTGGAAGTGGCACTACGGCGCCCCCGACAGGCTGCCTACTACCGCGAAGTGCTCGAAGAGGCATTGCGCGACGTTGAACGCATGACAGAGACGGTGCGCGGCCTGCTGCATCTGGCCCGCCTGGAACGCACCGACGCGCATGAGCGCGCTCGCCCCATAGACTTGGTCGAACGCTGTCAGTCTCGCCTGAAGGACTGGCAACTCCGGTTTGAGCGGGCAGGGCTGCGTTTTGAAACCGTATTGCCTGAAAGTGCCTGGGTCTGCGTAGTACCGGAATACCTGGATGAAGTGCTCGATAATCTCCTCTCTAACGCCTGCAAGTATACGCCACCAGGCGGGCAGGTGCGTCTGGAGGTGCATCGGTTGAACGGCCAGATTCGCCTGCGCGTCTCGGATAGCGGCATAGGCTTTGCCCCGGAAGAAGCGGCGCATCTCTTCGATCGCTTTTACCGGGGACGCTCGGCAGAAGGAAAGCCAGGATCAGGGCTCGGACTGGCCATCGTGCGGGCCATTGTGGAAGCCTGTGGCGGCTCGGTGCGGGCCTGGAGTCCAGGTCCTGGCAAAGGCAGCACTTTTGAAGTGTACTGGCCTGCCTGTCCGGTTCCGGTGCTGGCCAGCTAACTGAACAGTACGAGCTTTGTTGAGCTATGCTGTCCAACGCCATCCGGCGTCTGTGGCCGGACTTGTCTGTGCAACGAGCATAAGTCAGACAAAGGACGCGTGTGGTCGCTTCCCGTAGTTCAGGTGGCGGCCACTACGCGTAGTGCGAAGGCCTCCAGGCGACCGTAACGTACGGGTTGTGCCAGCACGGGCCGAAAGCCTGTCTGCGTGAAGGCTTCGAGCCAGGCTTCGTGGCGGGGAGTGAGCGCTACGACTTCCATAATGCGATGGCGGGCACAGGCGCACGCAAAGTCATGGTAGAGCCGGTCGATGCGTCGGGGATCGCCCAGTCGCAGCCCATAGGGAGGATTGGTAACCACGGTCCAGCGGCCCGGTAGTTGGCGCTCCAGGTAAGCCATGCGTTCGGCCCGGCCGGCATAGACCGTCACATCGGCCGCGACGCCCATTGCTTCCAGATTGGCTTTCATGCCTTTGATGCTTCGGGCGAAGCGATCCGCTGCCAGAATGGGAACGGGCGACTGGGGGCGCACGTGTCGCTCAGCCTGCCGGCGTAGCCGATGCCAGCGTGTGTGGTCAAGAAAAGGAAGGCGGAAGAAGGCAAGTTGTCTTTCCGGAAGAAGCAACCCAGGGGCCACGTTGCGTGCCATAAGGGCCGCCTCGATTGGAATAGTACCGCCACCGGCCATCGGATCGATGAGCAGGTCAACAGCCTGCGGAAAGGATGAAAGACGCAACAAGGCGGCTGCCAGCGTAGGAAGCAGTGGGGCAAAGTGCTGAAAAACCCGGCGATGGCGGCGATGCAGCGGTGGACCTGATGTGTTCAGCAGCAACAGTAGCTGGTCATCGCTCAGCTCAGCCATGACTTCCACATCAGGCGATTCCAGGTCAGCGCGAATGCGACGTCCCGTGTGGGCCTGCAGGCGATCGACAACAGCCGATCCGACTTCGCGGGCCACGTCCATGGAGGTGAAGTCGTGCGTACCGTGACGTTGCGCCCGCACGGCAAAGCGTTGCTCTGGTTGTAGATACGCATGAAAAGGCACTGCCTGCGCCAGCTCCCGTACCTCCTGGAGCGTGGCGGCTCGCCCCAGTCCCAGCAACAGGTAAACGCGGTGTAGCGTACGCCCGAAAAAATTCAGCGGCAGGCAGGCTTGCGGAGGTGCGGTGGGCAGGATCAGTTTGGCCGGCTTTAGATAGCAGGCTGGGTAGCCCAGCTCCTTTAGCTCGGCCGCGACGACGGCTTCGAAACCCGCCGCACAGGAAATCACAGGAGGATTGGCTAACGGCTCAGGTATCCAGGGATCGGCAGGCTGGCAGAAAGCCGGCGGTAATAAGACCCGTTCGGTCACGCTACCCCTTTGCAACTTGTTGAGCAACAGCGCGCGCCCAAATTAAACAATTCAAGAAAATGGCGCCGCCTGGGTCCGTCAATTCTCCATGCATCCTACATTACCTGCAAATGCTTGCCATGGTTATGGACGACACGCTACTTGCCACCTACCTGCAGGCCCTGGAGGCGCTCCAGTTTGAGCCGATTGGTCGCGTAGCCTATCTGGTAGAAAGCCCGGCTCCAGGCATACACCTGCTGCGAGCGGCATTGACGTTGGAGGTAGGGGTAGGATGTCCGGGGGATCATGCCCGCCGTCACACGCCGGGCCGTGAGGTAAGTGCCATGAGCCTGGAAGTGCTGCGCGTGTTAGGCGTACGGCCAGAAGTGCCAGGGGACAACCTGATTCTGGAAGGGATCGACCTGCGGACGCTCCGGCCCGGCGATCGGCTACTGGTGGGCGATGTGGTGCTGGAGCGCAGCGATCGACCTTATCATCCATGTGCCACGTTCCGGACACGCACAGGTCCAGAAGCATTTGAGGCGGTTGCCCAAACGGGGCTACGCGGTGCGCTGTTCACGGTGCGCAAGGGCGGCGTCGTTCATGTAGGCAATCCGGTTCGTAAGCTGTAAATCGTACGTACGGTTGTATGCGTGCATTCCTGTTGCTTACCGGCCTGTTGGTCCTGGCCGCCTGCCGTTTCGAGCAGCAGACATTTTCGACGGATTCAGAGACACAGTTTATGCAGCTTGGCCGCCGGGTATACCAGAATTACTGTGCTACCTGTCACCAGCCCAATGGGCAGGGTGTGCCCGGCATCTATCCGCCCTTGACGCCGAACGAGTGGGTGCAGGGCGACAAAGGACGGCTCATCCGGCTGATCCTGCATGGTGCGCAGGGCGAGATGAGAGTAGGGGAGGAAGTATACAATAATGTGATGACGGCGCATGATTTTCTGACGGATGAACAGATTGCGGCGGTGTTGACGTTTGTACGGCAGCATTTTGGCAACCAGGCAGAGCCCGTCTCGCCTGAAGAGGTAGCCGCCGTGCGGGCAGCCAGTCGGCAACAAGAGCCCTGGGATCCAGCCGTGCTATGGGAGCAGACTGGGATTCCAGAGACAGGGTCGGGCGATTGAACGGGTTAATCGTTCTGCCTCTGGCAGCAGCGAAACAGGTGTGAGGCGGATTCCGTCAGTGGAAGCGCCCGTTACAACTCCGGGGCTTCAAGTACGGCTGTTGGAGAATTTTTTGGCCTGGATGACGAGATGGCGAAATAGCGGGAGGCCCTCCGGGCCCATACGTTCCGGATGAAATTGGACGCCCAGCAGGCGGCCGTCAGGTGATTCAATTGCCTCGATCACCCCGTCGGGCGCTCGGGCACTGATGCGAAGCCCCCGGCCGAGTGTAGCAATTGCCTGCAGATGCCGCGTGTTGACTATCATGGACGTCCCGTTCAGTAGATGGGCCAGGTGGGAGGTGGGCGTGATCTCAATCGGATGCTTCTGGGCTCCTCGTCTGGGGCTGTGCGCCTGCGCACCCTGAAGCTGACGCTGCACGTCTGCATACAGCGTACCGCCCAACACAGCGTTCAACAATTGCATACCATAGCAAATGCCCAGAATGGGTTTGCCCTGTTCCAGAAATGCCTGTAGATAAAGCCGATCACTTGCGGTACGAAGGGGTTGTGGGGGCTCCAGATCGTCGGGGAGCTCGCCAACCAACCCATCGGTAAGGGCAGGTCCGCCCGGTATAACAAGGCCATCAAGGAGCTGGGCAAAGTGTCGGGTTACAGCTTCAGATTGCGTAAGTGGAAGCAGTACAGGCAATGCGCCGGCTGCTTCAATGGCCGTTACGTAGGCAAGCGCCAGCTGCTGTCGTTCGCCGTCAAAAGCAGTGGTCAATGCAATGCGTACCATGGCTCAATGTTGCCGGTACGTGTGGAAAGTCGACAGGAGGCACAAACATCATGCGTTCTTCCTCATCAATCAGAGAGGAAGCCTCATAGCCCCAGAGCGTTTGCCGCAATCAATTGCAGGTCCAGATAAATAGTTTCCACAGTGAAGCGACGCCCTGTATGTCGATACCTGACAGGGATGCTACGCAGGTAGGCATGGCCTCGGCCGTCGATGAGTGTGCCGGCGCCCGAACGCGCAGGTCGAAAAGGGTCCTTGACAATGCTTCCCTGGGTTGGTTGACGGCACCTTATCTTTCGGGGCCTTTATAAAGGAGCAGCACGCCTGGTTTCAGCAGCAACGCCAGCTCGGATCCGGTCATGGTTCTAACCTGCATCTCGGGAAGAAAAGGGAAGGGCTACAATGCCTTCTTTTTCTCTGGATAGGGGCACAGTGAGTACCTTGCTTTTTGTCCGGGAACGCTTATTTTCTTCTTCAGCGTGCATTCCTTGAACCAATCGCGAAAGATCTATGCCCGTACGCAAAGCACAGGCCGTATGGAACGGCAATCTGCGTGAAGGAAAGGGCCGCATGGCCTTTGGCACATTTGAAGGAGCTTATTCCTTTGCCTCTCGCTTTGAGGAAGGGGAGGGGACCAATCCAGAGGAGCTGATTGCTGCAGCGCACGCTGGCTGCTTCTCGATGGCGTTGGCGCATCGACTGGATCAGGCAGGTCATACACCCCGACGGGTGCAGACTGAGGCGCGCGTGCATCTGGAGATGACGGGCGATGGACCACGCATCAGCAAAATTGAACTGCACACCGAAGTGGAAGCACCGGGGTTGGACGAGCCGACCTTCCTGGAGCATGCGGAAGCGGCCAAAGAGGGGTGTCCGGTTTCTAAAGCACTGGCTGCTGTACCCCTCATCGAATTGCATGCCCGGTTAGTCTAAGCCGCATATCGTTACGATACGGCAACGGTTGGCCTTCAGGCCAACCGTTTTGCCATTTTTTCAGGAACGTTTGTGGAGAGCGAGCGATCTCTTCTCCGTACGCCTTTTGCTCTTTTCTGAGAACCATCCAGGCTTGGCTTCTATGGAGGGGGCTCGCATACGGCGCATAGCCTTTGTTGGCAACTATCTACCCCGCCAGTGCGGCATTGCTACGTTTACAACGGACCTATGTGAAGCCGTTGCGGCGGCTGCTCCCGAGGCCACCTGCTTTGCGGTACCGATCAACGACCGGCCCGAAGGATATGCCTACCCGCCGCGGGTTCGCTTTGAAATTCCCGAAGAAGATCTGACCGCCTATCGCCGCGCCGCTGAATTTTTGAATATCAACGACGTTGATGTCGTTTGCTTGCAACATGAATATGGCATTTTTGGTGGGCCAGCCGGTAGCCATGTACTGACCCTGGTACGTGAACTACGTGCACCCGTCGTTACCACGCTGCACACGATCCTACGTGAGCCGAACGCCGAACAGCGGGCTGTGCTTGAGGAGCTGGTAGCTCTTTCAGATCGTGTGGTTACCATGACGCAGCGGGGGAAGGAATTTCTGCAGACGATCTATGGGGTACCGGAAGAGAAAATAGACCTGATTCCACACGGTATTCCCGACGTACCGTTTGTGGACCCCAACTTCTACAAGGATCGCTTCGGAGTGGAGGGAAAAATCGTACTGCTTACCTTCGGGTTGCTTTCGCGTAACAAGGGGATTGAGTATGTCATTGAAGCCCTGCCGGCGGTGCTGGAACGGCATCCGAACGTCGTCTATCTCGTGCTGGGTGCTACGCATCCCCATGTGCGCCAGGTAGAAGGTGAGAGCTATCGACTTTTTCTGCAGCGACGGGTGCGAGAGCTGGGTATTGAGGCGCACGTGATTTTCCACAATCGATTCGTCAGCATGGAGGAGCTCGTCGAGTTCATTGGTGCGGCGGATATTTACCTGACCCCCTATCTGAACCAGGAGCAGATCACCTCGGGCACGTTGGCCTACACGGTTGGTTGTGGCAAAGCGGTGATTTCAACGCCGTACTGGCACGCCGAGGAGTTGTTGGCCAACGGGCGTGGACTGCTGGTACCGTTTCGCGATGCCCGGGCCATCGCTGAGGCCATCATTCGACTGCTGGATGACGAAGCAGAACGCCATGCGATGCGCAAACGGGCGTATCTATACGGCCGCCAGATGATCTGGCCGGTAGTAGCGCAGCGCTATCTGGAAAGCTTTGTGCGAGCCCGGGCGACCAGCACTCCCCGCACGCGCATGGCGATCCCGACGCTCAATCAGCGGCCGGTCGAGCTGCCCGTGCTTAAACTGGACCACCTCAAGCGTCTGACGGACGACACAGGCATTCTGCAGCACGCCACCTACACAGTACCCAACTATAACGAGGGATATACCACGGACGACAATGCGCGGGCACTGATCGTGGCCGTGCTGCTCGAGGAGCTGGGCGGAAAGATGGGGCTTGAAGCTCCCGAACTGGCCACGCGCTACCTGGCATTTCTCTGGCATGCGTTTAATCCGGAGACCGGACGCTTCCGCAACTTTATGGACTATAATCGCCACTGGCTTGAGACGGTAGGCTCAGAGGACAGTCACGCCCGGGCACTCTGGGGGCTGGGCTACGTGGTCGGACGCTCGCGCCGTCCGGGTCTCTGGAAACTGGCCGGCCGCCTGTTTGAGGATGCCTTACCGGCAGTGCTTCAGTTTGTCAGCCCACGCGCCTGGGCATTTACGATGCTGGGCATACAGGAGTATCTGCGACGCTTCTACGGCGATCGTTCCGCCCTGCGGATCCGCGAAACGCTGGCAAAGCGGCTCTACCAGCTTTACCAGAAAAGACGACAAGACGACTGGCGCTGGTTTGAAGACCGACTCACCTATGCCAACGCACGGCTACCGCATGCGTTGATGATGGCGGGCTACTGGACCGGCCGTCAGGAATGGCTGGAGGCCGGACTGGAATCGCTGCGCTGGCTGATTGAAGTACAACAGGACAGGCAGGGACACTTTGTGCCTATCGGGAACGATGGATTCTATCGGAGAGGAAAGAAACGGCCTCAATTCGATCAGCAACCTATTGAGGCGCATGCGACCGTTTCGGCCTGCCTGGAGGCGTTTCGCATTACGAACGATGCATTCTGGTACCAGGAGGCGCGCCGGGCCTTCGAATGGTTCCTGGGACGCAACCAGCTGGGGCTGCCGCTCTATGATCCGTCCACCGGTGGTTGCTGCGATGGGCTACAGCCCAACGGGGTCAACGAAAACCAGGGGGCAGAATCAACGCTGGCCTTTCTGATGTCGCTGCTGGAAATGCGTCTGGCTGAAGCCTACCTGCCGCTGCAACAACGGGGCATCGAACCCAAAGCCGCTGAATCGCTCCAGCCAGCCGCTTCCGCAGGGTAACCCCCGCCCGAACTGTAACTTCCAGGCGGAGCGGACGTACGCCTTCCCGAACGCAACTTAACACCTTGCTTCGCCTGCACATGCACCAGAACGGCATGGACCTGCGGGCCGGCCCCATCGGGAGACTGGCCCGGGTCGCCCTGGGCGGGGTGTTTCTCTGGTTTCTGTACCGATTCGTGACGCATCGCACCGAAATCGTTCATCCCGGAAACCTGGCGCTGTATCTCTGGGCCCTGATCGGAATCCATAGCCATGCGCTGGGCGCTTTGATACCCCTGTTGAAAAAAACCCGGCGGCGATGGACCCTTCTGGGAATAGGGGTCGGAGGCACCGTAATTCTGGACCTGCTGCACTACGGCCACTGGTGGGCTACGCCCCTGGCTACTGTACTCTATGGACTGGCCGTGAGCGCCCAGGGCATCTTGGGCATCGAACTGCTCCTGGCCGCCTGGCTGGGATACGTCGGCTGCGAAAGCACGGTCTGGGATAACCTCCGCCATCGGTCGCGTGCGCCCCGCATCGCGCCCTGCCTCCTTTTTGATCCCCTGGATCGGTGGGAACAGGCACGCCGACAACGCACAAATGGATGAATTTCAGGCAAGGACGGGCACCAGCAGCACCGGCACACGTTCCTTCCAGACAAAAGAGGATTTAAAACGATAAAAGCTATCGCCATTAGGGCATGCAGGTTCCTGCCGAACTCGTCCAGAAGTATAACCGCCCGGGGCCCCGCTACACGAGCTATCCGCCGGCTCCCCACTTTCGCGCCGGCTTTCCGCCGGAACAGGCGGCTGCTCTGCTGCAGGCCGACAACCAACGGCCCGACCTGGAGCCGCTCTCGCTGTACGTCCATCTGCCCTTCTGTCGTACGCTCTGCTACTACTGCGGCTGCCACATGATCGTTACGCACCGCCCGGAAAAGATTGCTCGCTATCTGAACTATCTGACGCGAGAGATTGCGCTGGTCAGCCAGTGGGTGGCCCCCGGCCGTCTGGTCGTGCAGCTCCACTGGGGAGGCGGGACCCCGACCTACCTGACGCCCGACCAGATCGTGGCCCTGATGAAGGTGCTTCACCAGCACTTCGATTTTGCACCCGACGCCGAAATCGGCATCGAGGCGGATCCACGGGGGCTGACGCGCGCCCACCTGGAGGCTGCCCGACAGGTTGGCTTCAACCGGATCAGCTTTGGCGTGCAGGATCTGGATCCTGTCGTCCAGCAGGCCATCAACCGCATCCAGCCTTACGAGCAGGTGGCCGAAGTTACGCGCTGGGCGCGGGAGCTGGGCTTTGAAAGTATCAGCTATGACCTGATTTACGGGCTGCCCCATCAGCATCTGACGCAGTTCGAGCGGACGATCCGGCAGGTTATTGCCCTGGGTCCTGACCGCATCTCTCTGTTTAGCTACGCGCACGTGCCCTGGAAAAAGAAACACCAGCGGCTCATCCGTGAGGAATGGCTCCCCCGTCCGGCCGAAAAGCTGCAGCTCTTTCTCCGGGCTGTCGAATTGCTGACCACCGAAGGCGGCTACCGGTACATCGGCATGGATCACTTCGCCCGTCCGGAGGATCCACTCAGCCGGGCCCTCGACGAGGGCACGCTGCAGCGCAACTTTCAGGGCTACTCCACGCATGGAGGCACCGAGCTGTACGCATTTGGCATTTCGGCCATCAGTCAGTTGCGCGACGCCTACGTGCAGAACGTGCTGACGCTGCCCGAGTACTATGCGGCGCTGGAGGAAGAGCGGTTGCCGGTGGGAAAGGGCTACCTGCTGACTGACGAGGACCGGCTTCGACGCCATGTGATCATGTCGCTTATGTGCCACTTCCGCCTGAACATCCTCGAAGTCGAACAACGCTTTGGCATCGACTTCGAGGTGCATTTTGCAGACGCGCTGGCACAACTCCGGGAAATGGAAGCCGATGGGCTGGTTGTGCGCACGCCCGAGACGATTACCGTGACCGAACGGGGCCGGTTCTTTATTCGCAACGTGGCGATGGCCTTCGACGCCTACCTGCCGGCCGCAACCGGTCGTCCCCTGTACTCTCAGACCGTATAGCCTTCAGGAGGACGTCGGGGCGGGACGAAGGGAAGCTGGCAGTTCGCCCAGCACGGTTGCGATAGCGTTTCGGGCAGTGAAGTAAGCGTTGCGAATGCGTTCCCGTTCGCCAACCGAAAGTGCCTCTTTCTGGAGCAAAGCCGGCGCTTCGGCTTCCAGCGGCAGCAGCAGGTCAACGTACAGCCGCAGGCTGCTGGCCAGATCGGTGCACGGACGGGCCATCAGATGGAGCGCAGCATCTTCGGGAATGGGGACGTCATGCCAGGTCAGAAAGCCCCGGAAAGCGGCTTTCAGTGCTTTTAGCGTGTGATTGAGCAGGCTTCGATAGTCGGTCGGCTGGGTTTCCAGCGCCTGACGGGCCTGTTGTAGCTCCTGCAGGGCGGTGGTCAGCAAAGTGCGGGTTTGCTTGGTCCGATCCTGGATGGCTGTTTCCATGGTCGCAGACATTTTCCACTACTGCGCGGGAATATACGCGCGCAGGACGAAAAGCGCCAGCCAGCGGTGCTTGAGGCCACCGGCCCTGGTACATAGCCAGCGTGGTGTTGCCTGAATATTACACACATGTCAAGATATGCATTGTATTTCATGGGGTTAGGATGTTCAGGGCAGGAGGTCGCGGAAGTGAAATCCGCGGCGGGAGACGCGCCGGCCGAGTCGGTGGTGGATCGGATACTGAAACAGCGGTCCGTCGAAGACGAACGTGTGAAACTCTCCATTTTCGCCGCAGGGATCGACGGTTTCCGGGAGTTCCTGCAGGGCTTCCGGCGTTAGCTCGCGGCCGGCCCATTCCGGGCCGAGGTGGCGGCTGTCGACGCACACGATGCGCGTGCGGAAGCCGGCCTGCCAGAAGGCGTCGAGCAGGGCCAGGCTGTCGGCGCGTCGGCGACTGCCGGTCCAGATCGGAAAGACCGGGGTCATCCCCAGCCTGGCCAGTTGTTGCGCGCGATAGGCGCGGATGTCCTCCAGAAAGATGTCGCCAAACGCCACGTGACGAATGCCCTGCGCAATCAAGGGACGCAGGGCGTCGGCCCAGGCGGCTTCATAAACTGCGTTGGACGCATCGGGCGGCAGCAAGATAGGGATCATGGGGGCCAGGTTCAGGGCGGCAATCTGCTGTTCGAGTAGGTTGCGCCGCACCCCGTGCATGGTGATCCGGTTATAAGGCTGACTGATAGTGCATAGCAGACCCACCACTTGCCAGGACGGATCTTGCAGGATGCGGTAAAGCGCCAGTGCACTGTCCTTACCGCCGCTCCAGGAAACCAGAATCGGGGTAGACATCAGGTGGATTGATTGTATGGGTAGCGTTTGGGTCTGTCGGGGCTCCTAAAAAAATGTAAATCTCCTCTTTTTTTGCCAGAGAAAAGCTGTATATTTCAAGCTGTTGTCAAGCTCACCCATTAACCAACATCCAGGAGCCATGCGTCGTTTCGTCTATGTTCTGTTTGCACTGCTATTTGTGACAACAGTAAGTGCCTGTGGACAGCGCGAAGCCGAGCAGCAGCCCGAGCAACCGGCAATGGAACAGGAAGAAGCGCCGGCTGCTGTGGATACATTGCAGCAGGATACTGTAATGGCTGCGCCAGAGACAGCGGCAGCCGATACAATGTAATGTAAGCAAACAAAGGATCGTTGGATCGTTTTACAGAAAACTATGCCAGAAAGCCCCGTATCTGTGATACGGGGATGAATGGCGCTGGCAGACCGCTTGATGTCTGTCCTACCTGTGGACCGCGGGAAAGTCAAGCCCGTGGAGAGGGCTAATGCCCGCGCTGAAGCGCGGAGGAGGTCACGACGGTCCTGACGCAGGTGCATTAAGGATGGAGACGTGTGGTAGTAACACGGGCCGTTTGGCAGGGATGGACGGAAGGCACGTTGAGGAAGTGGCCTTGCGCTATCGCTGCTGCAGGGAGCCCGAGCGGTCTGGATAGGATTCTGTCCAGGCCAGAGGGCTTTTATGGCCTAACGGAAGCCCTGCGTATAGGATCGGTTACGTGGATACAGGGATCTCCTCGTCCGCGTAAGCTTTCTTGAGGGTAGCCCCCATTCGGGGGATGGTGAAGGTCGCGTTGAGGGGACAGAAAAGCGGAGGCATGCCCGTCGGCTGGGGGGATGCCTCCGCTTTTTTTTGTCAGCAGGAGCTGATGCATCTGGGCACACGGATAACTCATGATGGCTCATCCTGTCCTTTACGCAGGGCGCGGCCGGGGCGTGTGCCGGTGAGCTGGCCATCAAGTAGCACGGCCTGTCCGTTGACAAACACGTGCACGACCCCTTCGGCGTACTGATGCGGATGGGTGAACGTGGCGCGATCCTGTATCTGCTGGAGGTCCAGGACCACCACATCGGCGTAGGCCCCCACGCGCAGCATGCCCCGGTCTTTCAGGTTCAGGCGCCAGGCCGGAAGGCCGGTCATTTTGTGGATAGCGGCTTCGGGCGTGAGCAGGCCGCGCTCGCGCACGTAGCGGGCCAGCACGCGGGCAAAGGCGCCATAGTTTCGGGGATGTGGCACGCCCACGCCAGGATCCGGGATACCTCCGTCGGAGCAGATCATCGTGCGGGGATGCTGCATGATGCGTTCGACGTCTTCCTCGCTCATGGCATGGAAGATACCGGTGCAGCCACCCCGCTCCTGAATTTCCAGCACCAGTTCGGCCGCCTCTTCGACGGTTACGGGACGCCCTTGCTCCTGGAGCACCTGCGCCAGGTTCTTGCCGTTTAGCGTTGTGTCCCAGCGGCAGAACGCCAGCTGCACGCGCGACGGATCGCCGCCGCCCCGATCTTCACGCAGGTTAAACAGGATGGCTTCCTTGATTTTGCGTCGCATTTCCGGATCCTGCAGGCGGGCCAGCCGGGCTTCCTGATCCCCTTCCAGTGCCCAGGCGGGCAGTAGTACGCTGATGCCCGTGCTGGAGGCTGTGTAGGGGTACTGGTCCATGGAGACGTCAATGCCAGCCTGTAGCGCTTCATCTACCAGGCGCAGCAGTTCCTGGCTTTTGCCCC
>JALSJJ010000092.1 GCA_026989375.1 Rhodothermus sp. | reverse complement strand
TCTGGCTGTTCGACCAGCAGAAACGCACCTTCCGACGTTTGACGGACTTCGACGGCAACGACTATCTGCCGGCCTGGGCCGGTCCCCGCACACTCCTGTTTATCAGCGAACGCGACGGTACCTACAACCTGTATCGCCTCTTTTTGAATGAAGACGGATCCCCCCGGAACGCTCCCGAACAGCTTACCCACTTCAAAGGCGATGGTGTCCGTTACTTCACCGTCAGCGCCGATGGTCGGACCATCGCCTTCGAACGCCAGACCGACCTCTACGTGCTCACGCTCCCTGAAGGCACGCCACGCCGGCTGCAAATCCAGGTCCCCTATGACGAACGCTTCGACCCGGTCGAACGGCGCACCTTTACGTCCAACGCCACCGAATACGCCCTCTCGCCCAACGGACAGTACCTTGCGTTTGTCGTCCGCGGCGAACTGTTTCTGCGTCGCAATGATCCTGACGACAGCCGTACGGTGCGCCTGACCCGACACCCGTGGCGCGACCGGGAGCCGGCCTGGCTCAACGATTCAACGCTCGTGTTCGTCTCGGACCGAGCCGGCCAGTACGACCTGTATCTGCTACGAGCTGCCGATTCCGGCACCGCTGATCTGTTCGAAAGCCTCACGTACGAAGTTATACGCCTGACCGACACGCCAGAAGACGAACGGGCGCCCGTCGTAGCCCCGGATGGTCGTCATCTCGTGTTTCGCCGGGGACGCGGTACACTCTTGCTGGCTCGCCTTGAAGGCGATCGGCTGCAACTTGTCCGCACGCTGCTGGATGGATGGGCCACTCCGGAAGACGTAGCCTGGAGCCCTGATAGTCGCTGGATTGCCTACAGTCTGCCCGACCTTGACTTTAACACAGAGGTTTACATTCAGCCCATTGACGGAAGTCATCCCCCCGTCAACATCAGCCAGCATCCCAAGCCCGACACGCATCCAGTGTGGAGCCCTGACGGTTCCAAGCTCGCCTTTCTGTCGCCACGTAGCTCCGGCGACGTAGACGTTTGGTTTGCCTGGCTACGCCGGGCCGACTGGGAACGTACCGAAGAAGAGTGGGAAGCGCTGGAAAAACAGAGCGACCGTAAACGCCGCGACACGCTGACGGCCCCCCTCCAGATCGACCTGGAGCGCATTCACGAACGGCTACGTCGCGTAACAGCACTGCCCGGCAATGAAGCTGAGCTGGCCATCTCGAAAGATGGGGAAACGTTCTACTTCGTGGCCAACCGGGGAGGGCGCACTCAGAACTATCAAGCCGAGGTGGATCTGTATCGCATTCGCTGGGATGGCTCTGAGTTGAAACGCCTCACCGACAACAATACGAATCCCCGACAGGTACGGCTCAGCCGCGATGGTAAGTATCTATTCTTTCTGCGCCCCTCAGGGCAGCTTGTGCGACTGAATCCGGATAATGGTCGCCAAGAGACCCTCCGTTTTGAAGCCCGCATGGAAATCGACTACCGTGAGGAGCGCCGACAGATCTTTGAAGAAGCCTGGCGCGTGCTGGCGCAGGGATTCTACGATCCGCAATTTCATGGCGTCGACTGGCAAGCGCTTCATGACAAATACCTACCCTGGGCGTTGCGGGCGTCGACCAATCGGGACTTTCGCGATGTTTTCTCGTGGATGCTGGGCGAGCTGAATGCCAGCCATCTGGGCATCAGAGGCCCTGATCGGGCCGAGACGCAGCGCGAGCGCACCGGCCTGCTGGGCGTGGAGGTTGAGCCGGTAGCGGAAGGCGTCCGTATCCGACACGTGGTGCCTCACTCCCCGGCCGATCGTGAGCAAAGCCGGCTGTACATCGGCGAAATCATCACAGCCGTCGATGGCACACCCGTCGCCGCTGTGGATAACTTTTACCGTCTGCTGGTCGACAAGGTCGATGAGCGCGTGCGTCTGACGGTACAGACCCCAGATGGCCAGACACGCACCGTGATCATTCGGCCGGTCGCCTCGCTGCGACAGGCCCTCTACGAAGAATGGGTGGCCACGCGGCGAGCCCTGACCGAACGCTACAGTAACGGTCGCCTGGGTTACATCCATGTGCAGGGCATGAACTGGCCCAGCTTCGAGCGATTTGAGCGGGAGCTGGTGGCCAGCGGTCAGGGCAAAGAAGGCCTGATCATCGACGTACGCTACAACGGCGGCGGATGGACAACCGATTACCTGTTGACCGTGCTGACCGTACGTCGCCATGCCTACACCATCCCGCGCGGCGCCGCCGAACGCCTGGACTTACCCGATCGACGCGCCTTCCGCCCGCATTATCCTTTTGGGGAACGATTGCCCTTTGCAGCCTGGACTAAACCGGTAGCCGCTCTCTGCAATCAGAACAGTTTCTCCAATGCCGAAATCTTCTCCCATGCCTTCAAAACCCTGAGGCTGGGCCCCCTGGTGGGCGTTCCTACCTTTGGGGCCGTCATCTCAACCGGCGGAGTCAGACTGATCGACGGGTCGTTCGTACGCCTGCCATTCCGCGGCTGGTTTGTCTATGCCGACGACACCAATATGGAAAACGGCCCGGCCATACCTGACATCATTGTCGAAGAAGCTCCCGACAGCAAGGCGCGGGGCGAAGACCCGCAACTTCGGGCAGCTGTCGAAGCCCTGCTGGCTCGCATTGATGCGCATCCTACAGACGAAACGCGCTAAAACCGCAGACTGCCATGCCCGCGACGATCAAAGTTATTCTGTTCGATATGGACGGGGTGCTGGTGGATGTATCCCGTTCCTACCGACGTGCCATCGAAGAGACGGTCGAGCACTTTACGGGCCGTAAAATTACGCCCGCTACTATTCAGCGCTATAAGAATGCGGGGGGGTTCAACGACGACTGGAAGTTGACCCACACGATCATTCTTGACATTGGCATGCAGGTACCTTTCAGCCGGGTGGTGCAGGAGTTTCAGCGTCGCTACCGGGGTGAACACTGGGACGGCTTCATCGCACAAGAACCGCCACTGATGCAGACGCAGACGCTCCAGCAGCTACGCCGGCAAGGTTATCTCATGGGTATCGTCACCGGCCGGCCAGAAGCCGAAGCACGCTGGACGATCGAACGCTTTGGCTGGCAACCCTACTTCCCCCTGCTGGTTGCCATGGAGCACCAGGACGGCCGGGGTAAGCCGGACCCCTATCCGATCCGACGGGCGCTGGCCATGCTCGAAGCCGTCGGTCTCAACATTGCCCCGGACGAAGCCGTCTATGTGGGTGACTCCGTCGACGACATGGTAGCCGCACAGGCCGCCGGCGTACTCCCGATCGGCGTCATTCCCCCTTATCTGGATGCCGAAACGCACGGCGCCCTCTTGCGCGAACGTGGCGCACGCTACCTGATTGAGCGCACCGACGATCTTCCGGCTCTACTGGCCGAGCTGGAAGCCCCGCCAGTGCGCCGCGCCTCCTGAACGACGGGAACGCATCGATCCTGTGCAGCGTGTTCAGCGGCGTCGTAGCCGCTGTCCAATGCCGTTGTACCATGAAAATTGCGCTGGCGCAAATCAACCCGATCGTTGGTGATCTGCAGGGGAATCGCCGTAAAATCGTCGACTATGCTCATCAAGCCTATCGTCTGGGGGCTGAACTGGTCATCTTTCCCGAAATGTGCGTGGCAGGCTATCCGCCGCAGGACCTGCTCGACATGCCGGCCTTCATCGAAGCCGTCGCGCACACGGTGGAAACCATTGCCCTGGAAGTGCCGCAGGACCTCGGCGTGATTCTGGGCGCCCCGATCCGTAACGAGCATCCGGTAGGCAAGCGGCTCTTCAATGCGGCCCTCCTGCTGGAAGGAGGGCGCATCGTGGCCCGGGTTACGAAGCGACTGCTACCCACCTACGACGTGTTCGATGAATATCGCTACTTCGAGCCCGGTCCTTCTCAGCCCGTTGTGCACTGGCGCGGTTGGCGCCTGGGCCTGCATATCTGTGAAGACATGTGGAACAACGAGGACTGGGCCCCCTACCACCTCTACGATGAAAACCCTGTCGACGAGCTGGCGGCGCAAGGGATCGATCTGTTCATCAACATCAGCGCCTCTCCCTTTTCCCAGGGTAAGCATGACGAACGCAGCCGCATCATCGAAGGCATCTGTCGCGAACACGGTATACCTTTCGTCTATGTGAATCAGGTAGGCGCCAATACCGAACTGATTTTCGATGGCGACAGTCGGGTTCATGCGCCCGACGGCTCCATCCTGCTATGTGCCCCTTCGTTTCAGGAAGCCTTGCTCCTCTGGGATACCGAAGCCACCTACGCCCCTTATGTGCACCGCCGCACCGAGATCGAAGATCTGTACGACGCGCTGGTGCTGGGCATCCGGGATTACTTCTACAAGACAGGCGCTTTCGAAAAGGTTGTACTTGGCCTTTCGGGTGGCATTGATTCAGCCGTCACCTGCGCACTGGCCGTTGCGGCCCTGGGACCGGAGCGTGTCGTTGGCGTAGCCATGCCTTCAAAGTACTCTTCGCCCGAGTCGGTGGAAGATGCCCGCCAGTTGGCAGACAATCTGGGCATCCCGTTCCATGTGATTCCGATCATGCCAGCCGTAGATGCCTTTCGCGAAATGCTGGCGCCGGTCTTCGCCGATCTTCCGGAAGATGTCACCGAGGAAAACATCCAGGCGCGGGTGCGGGGGGTCACGCTTATGGCCCTGTCGAACAAATTCCGCTACCTTCTGCTCTCCACGGGCAACAAAAGCGAAATGGCCGTTGGATACGTAACGCTCTATGGGGACACGAACGGAGGACTGGCCGTGTTAGCCGACGTCTACAAGACGCAAGTTTATCGTCTGGCCCGCTACATCAATGCCCGGGCCGGTCGCTACCTCATCCCCGAGCGTATCCTGACCAAACCGCCGTCGGCCGAACTACGTCCAGGTCAGAAAGATACCGACACTCTCCCGCCTTACGAGGTGCTGGACGTGATCCTGCAACGCTACATCGAACATCGCGAAGAAGTGGACGAGATTGTAGCGGCCACCGGGTTTGATCGCGCGCTGGTAGCTGACATTCTGTGCCGCGTAGACCGCAACGAATACAAGCGCCGACAGACGCCCCCGGGGCTACGCGTCACCGGCAAGGCTTTCGGCATCGGGCGACGCCTGCCCATCGTCATGCGCTGGAACCGGACGGTGCTCGAAGAAGTGCGCCGAAATCACACGGCCGCCCTGCAAACTCAATCGGAACGCTCCTCATGATCGCCTACGTCTCCGGTAAGCTCGTGGCTAAAAAACTAACGGAAGTCATTGTGGACGTGCACGGCCTGGGCTATCGGCTCCTGATTCCTACCTCTACCTATGAGGTGCTGCCCGAGCTCGGAGCACCGGTGCATTTGCTGACGCACTATTACGTCCGAGAAGACGCGGCCCTGCTGTTCGGATTTGCCACCGAGGCCGAACGCACCCTGTTCGAGGTACTACTGAGCGTCTCGGGCGTCGGTCCTCGCCTGGCCCTGGCCGCTTTATCGGCTCTCTCCCCGACTCAGTTTCACGAAGCGGTCATGGAGGGCGACGTGCAGACGCTGAAGCGCATCCCCGGCGTGGGGCAACGCCTGGCTGAACGTTTGATTGTAGAACTACGCGACCGGCTGACCCTGATGGACCTGGCCGAACTATCACCGGCCAGTGTAGATGATGTGCGTGCGCAGGCCCGAGCCGATGCGCTGGCCGCTCTGGAAGCACTGGGTCTGCCACGTGCCGCTGCCGAACGTAGCCTGCGCAAAGTGCTTCGGGAGCATCCGGGGCTTCAGTCGGCGGAAGAACTCATCCGGCTGGCCCTGCGCGAATACGGCGGTTGAGCCATGCTGTCTGCCTTTATGTGCGCCTCCGTCGCCTCGTCGGTCCGGTTGCGAGGAATAATCACGGTAAAGATACTACCGATACCTGGCTGGCTTTCCACGTAAATCTGTCCGTTCAGGAGACGCACGATGCGTTGCACAATACTTAATCCCAATCCGCTACCTTCATAATCCCGGGAAAGTCCGCTGGAAGCCTGCTTGAATTCCTCAAAAATGACCGACTGAAGTTCTTCAGGAATGCCAATACCTGTATCGACTACCTGAAGCTGAATGGTCTCCGCATCCCCCTCCAGCGATACAGTCACTTCTCCCTCCTCGGTGAATTTGATGGCATTATGCACCAGATTCTTGACCAGTCGCCTCCACAGATCTTCATCCACACAGGTCTTCAGCACAGACTCGCTGCTCTGTAGCGTAAGCTTTAATTTTTTAGCCCGGGCCAGCGGCGTTAGCTCATCAATTACGGTCTGCGTGCTGGCTACCACATCCAATTCCCGGTGCTGCACCCGTACGGTGCCTGCCTCCAGACAGGACATGTATAGCAGCGAATCCAGCGTGTCGAGCAGACGCTGTCCACTCTGTTTAATAACCTGGGCCATCTCGCGATGCATTGGATCTGCCAGCTCCTCCTCCAGGATCTGCGCATATCCCAGAATACCTGCCAGGGGCGTGCGGATTTCGTGGTTCATGTTAGCCAGAAACGTACTCTTCAGACGGGCCATCTCCTCCGCAGCCTCCTTGGCAGCTACCAGCACCGCCTGGTGCTCCTGCACCCGCGTCAGCATTTCGTTAAAGGCTGCAGCCAGCTTCTGCAGCTCTACCGGCCCTTCCGTTGGCACCCGTATGGTGTAATCGTGCGTTTCAGCTACCTGCTGGACCACCTGCTCCAAGCGCTCCAGGGGACGCGTTACCCGCTGCGATAACAGCGCAACCAGGATCATGCTTAGTCCCAGCAATAGCAGAAGCACGCTCCCACCCACCATATATTTGATAACGCGGGTGACCCAGCCGCTCAGCGCCGCCTGCAGATACACGTAGCCAAGCGTCTGACCTCCCTCCTGCACCGGATGCAGATAATGCAGGGAACCGGCCTGCTGACGGGCCTCCGCTAAGGAAGCCGGCATATCTTGCGACGCGCCCTCCCTCCGATACCAGGCAAAAGGCCGTCCGTCGACCGTGTAGAGCACGGCCATTTGCACAACGGGAACACTTTGAAGCCCTTCCAGCACGCTGGTAGCGCCCTCCACGTCGCGTAAAAGAAGTGGGTGCAGGCTATTTCCAGCCACAAGCTGTCCCAGCACATGCAGTTCGCTTTCTTCCTCCTTCCAGGACTGAGCAAAATCATACAGCGCATACAGCACCCCGTTCAATACCAGAACGATCGTGCACGTGATCAGCACGATCATGATGAGTTGCGTCTTGAGCGTGCACCGATCAAAAAATTTCATTGCACTCTTTGCAACCGCTTTTTAGAAACCTGGAAATCAAAACACGATTCCGACACGCTCGGGGGCTATATAGGCGTTATCGTCTGCCAAGGTTAATCGTTAAATGGCCATGCGCTGTGCCATTTCAGAAGTGAACTACCAGCTCAAAAGAAGCCTGGCGCCCCAGGTCATATACGTCAACCGGGACAAAAGCGAAACGACGGGGCGGGCGTTGACCGACCAGTACCAGCACAGGGGTTCGGTACCAGGGATTGGCTCGATCGAACAGGTTGAACAATCCCAGCCGCAATTCGGCGGTAGCCACACGCATCCGGTAGCGGCCTGTCAACGTCAGATCCATTCGGTGGTAGGGGCCCAGCCGCTCCGGCTGTGCCGGATCTGTATAACGCTCGGTATTAGGCGGACCTGAAGCCGAGAACCAGGCCAGCGACAGCGTGCCGCCCGCCCAGAGCGGTACATCCAGATACGCCCGGAATTGATGCCGACGATCCCAGGGAGCCGGATACCAGGTCCCGTTATTCAGCGCTTCGTGTGCCAGATCGACCCGTGCCAGCGTATAGGCCAGCGTAGTTCGAAACGGCCCAAGAGGCTGGTCCAGTAGCACTTCCAGCCCATAGGCTCGGCTCCGGGCACCCGTGAGCCAGGGCGTCGTGTTTTCTTGATCGCGTGCGATCAGGAAAAAAGGAGCCACAACTTCATGTTGCCAGACATTGGCAAAACGCCGTGCATAGGCGTTAAGCTGCAACCGCGTAAGCCCCGACCGCCACTGTATCCCTACGCTCAGGTTGTCCACTACGGTTGGTGGTTGCTGCGGGCCGGTCAATAGCCATACGCCTGTACTATGCATGTTCGCAAAGGCCAGGTGATGCAGAAACTGGTAGTTTCGACTGAAGCCTATCCCGGCCGACCAATGCCCTTCGGGGTGCATGGTGAGCTGTAAGCGGGGCGAAAGCCGAACGTAGGAACCCGCAGAAAAGCTATGTACCCGCAGGCCAGCCAGCACGTTCATCAGCGCATGGGGACGCCCTTCGTACTGCAGAAAGGCATCCGTCTGGATCGCGCGTTGCTTTTCGGCAAACGAACGTGTGCGAATAGCCGAACTTTCTTCGTAGATAAGGTTCAGGTGCTGCAGCGTATAGCCCAACGTCCAGTAACCTGTGCGCCAGGCCATCTGCAACGTCTGTTCCCAGCGCCATTCGGTCAGGGCATTGGTATAGGCAAACGGTGCCAGCCGCCGAAACAGCTTTGGTAGGCCTCCACCCGTGAAGGCATACAGGAAATCATCACGGGCATAGCTGCTTTCGTAGGTCGTGGTTGCCAGCAACGTTTGCAGCCGAAAGTCGGACGCCAGCCGATAGTGAAGCTGTACGCTGACCGTTCGGTTGCCCCATTGTTGCTGCGTAACTACTGGTTGCCAGTCAAATCCGGTCACCTCGCCGCGGAAATTCCAGCGGGGCATCAGGCGCTGCGCCTGCTGGCGGGCATCATCGCCCCCCAGGTAGCCGCTCAGTGTCAGGATGATCGGTCCGCTTTCCAGCCGAAGTTTTCCATGTAAGTCATAAAACGTGGCTGCCGAAGGTCCCAGTTGCAGCAGACGGGCTTCCAGATCGGCCACATTCGGGGGTAGAGGACCGGTCGGCCGTGCCACATCCAGTCCAAATGCTACCAGCCGATCGTTGCCCGGCCAGGCCAGTGCATCCAGCAGCGACCGGCGTCCTGCCAACAGCCAGCTTCCCCGAGATCCCAGCGGACCTTCCAGCAGTAGGCGACCGGCCACATTGCTCAGGCCGACCACACTTTGCAAGCGTCGATAGCCACCACTGCGGGTAACGAAAGCCAGCGTACCTCCAGGCGGCGCCGCATAGGTGGCCGGCGCTATATCGTAAAAAAAACCAACGGCCTGCAGCGCATCCGGATTGAAGGCATCAAACAACCCGAACAGATGGGATGGGTGGTAGACAGGAACACCATCAAGCAGTACCTGAAAGCCATCTGTCTGACTGCCCCGTATCGTCAATCCGTCCAGCCCGATGGCCAGTCCGACGGCCGGCAATGCCTGCAACGCACGCAGTACACTGCGTTCCCCAAACGGTGCAAACCGTTCGGCTTGCACCAGCCGCTGCCAGGTCGTGTCGACGCCATCGAGCCAGGCCACACTGCCGACCACAATCACGGCCGGCAACGTCTCTGTCTGTGGCCGCAGGGTAAACGTCAACCCGGATGCAACTTCAGCAGCCGCCAGTCGAAGCGTCTGTGGTTCGTAGCCTACGTACGAAGCAGTCAGCGTGAGTGTATCTTGCCCAGCTTCCAACATCAACGTTACTGCAAAATGGCCCTCAGCATCGGCCATGGTCCCACGTAGCTCCCCCTGAACCCACCAGAACAGCGTCGCATACGGCAGAGGTAAACCGGTATCGGCATCACGCACCTGCCCTTCAAGGGAAACTTTTTGAGGAGGAGCCTCCAACAACAGAAGCTGTCGCCGGGATGTATCGGCCTCCAGCACAAGGCCCTGGCGGATCAGTTCCCGGGCCAATGCTTTGATGAGTTGGGCTTCGGAGGCCTGTAACGTGACGGTACGTCCCTCAACCAGCGCATCGCGATAGAGTACCTGATAGCCACTACGTCGGGCCACATCTTCGAGCACCTGACGTAGCGGGGTCTCGCGATAAGTCACTTCCTGGGCCTGCGCGGCAAGAGCCAGCCCCAGAAGTCCTATGCCGATCAACCAGCCCGCAATGCTACGGTGCCCCATCAGCTTCAAAGCGGTAGCGTCCCGGCATCACTTCGATAAAATGGCCTCCCAGTACCCGTCCCAGGTCCTCCAGCACCTGCGACAGGCTATCCAGCGGTAGCGTACCGCTGAGCGTCTGGGCGGCATAGGATTCGGGTACGGTGATCTGCACGTTGAAATGATAGGCCACTTCGGCCACCACCTGCGTCACTGATTCCTGTACAAACGTGAGCTGTCCCTGCATCCAGTCCAGATAGGTTGCGGCAGCAGCAGGCTCCGGTGGAGTCAGACGGCCGTCGGCCGTCAGGCGACTACGCTGGCCCGAAGTGAGCACCTGGCGCTGTCCCTGTGGTCCTTCAAGTTGCACCCGTCCTGTCTCCAGAAAGATCTCTACGCCTCCCCAAGTACGCACGTCGAACCGGGTGCCCAACACCGTAACACGTACTGGCCCGGCTTCTACCTGAAAGCGCCGTTCCGGCCGGTGGACCACCTCAAAGAAAGCTTCGCCCTCCAGGCGATAACGCAAAACTGCATCGGACCTACGCAGCAAATAGAGCTGTGAATGTGGCCGCAGCGTGATCTCTGATCCGTCCGGTGCGGTGTACATCCGGGGCACGGCATCAGCCGAAGCGACCAGCATGGGCGCAGCCTCATACCTCATATACAACCACCAGCCCAGGCCAGCCGCCAGCAACACGACCGCCAGGGCCAACGTCCGGCGCCAGACCGAACGCCGCTCCAATCGACGACGCGCCGGTCGATCGACGGCATGCGGCCGACGCATCCGCGCTTCGATCTTCCGCCAGATTCGCTCACGCCGCTCCGGTTGCACCACCGGAGCCGCTTCGGCCTCCAGCGCCAGCAGGGCCTGCATCAACGGATCATTGGCCAGCTCCGGATCGGACGCCAGCGGACGTCCTTCCGCTCGAAGCTGGCCGATCCGTTGGGCCAGCGCCTCGTCGCGATCCCTATGGCGTAGGTGCTCCATTTTCGGTAAAGCTAAAGGGGGGTTGGGATGCCGCCGGCATCCCAACCCCTGCGCTTACGAATCGCGTTTCACCTCACCCGTACTCAGGAAGATACGATAGGTGTGGGGTACCCCATAGAAGCGCATCAGCGCCGATCCGTCCCCGTTCATTTCAATGGTGCCTTCCACTTCACGCACCATTTCTTTGTCTCCCGTACGCTTGACCATCCGAACCTGATAGGCCAGCGTGCCATAGGTCAGATGCTCCAGCGAATCGGTCGCCGACGGCTTAAGGATGTACACAGGCCCGTCGGTAACCAGATGCGCCCGATATTCCTGTTCCACCTCCTGGCCTTCTCGATTGACAAAGCGCCGGGCGCCCTCCATTTCCTGCTCACCTTCAAAGGTTATCGTATCGCTTTCAGCCTCCAACCCCTCAACGCGCCAGGCAGCCCGACGCTCAAACGAAGCGCTCCGTTCATTGCCCGAAGGGGTCCGATGCGCCACCGAGCCCTTGCGATACCCTTCAAAATCAATGGAAGCAATCCGGTCGCGCTCAGCACGTGGATGTGCGATGAACTGCCCGTCCTTATCTTTGAAAACATACTTCAGCAATGCTTCAATAGACTTCTGGAAGTTAGGACGAGTGACTTCATGAGTGAAACGAATCGTAAAAGTACCTGTGGTTGAGTCATAGTCGACTCGGAAACCCCGGCGCATGCCTCGCCAGTAGCGCGGGTCCTGCACTGCATCGCCCTCTTTCGAGAGAACGCTGCTCCCCGGATAATACATGCCGTTCTGGTCGAACGTGGCCGTGGCATCATACAGGTCGGTCATCATACCGTCGCTCTGATCAGAAAGCGCCTGGGCAACCACTTCGGCCACGGCCCGCGCATCTTCCTCACTGAGCGTTGCCTCATCGGCGTTTTGCAACGCATCGCAGGCAGCTACTGATAACATCAGCAGCAGCGTCAGTCCACCGCGATAGAACCGCTTCATCATACACCTCCTATGGTTTGGTGATTCGGATGGCACAACAGGCCAGCCTTTCATCGGCCGGCTATCTTCTCTACACGCAAGCCAGCCTTTTCCCCTATCCGAATCCTTTGTGCGCTCACTTATCGAAAATCGGCCAGCGCTTCCCGAAGCTGACGGAGCGCCTGGGCCATCTGGTTTTCTACCGTTTTCGGACTGATCCCCAGCACCTCGGCCGCCTCCCGATACGTGAGCTCCTGCAAAAAGCACAGCTCAAAAACAGCCCGACGGCGCTCAGGAAGCCGGGCAATAGCTTCCCGCAACCGGACCTGCAACAGCGCGGCCTCAGTGCAGTGATCAGCACCTGGCCCCGGATCCTTCAATTCCGGCAGCTCCTCCTCTCGGCTCAGCCGACGCGTATCCCGAAAATGGTTCAGCGCCCGGTTGTGCCCGATGCGAAACAGAAACGCCCGAAGGGAACGGCCCGGGTCAATCTGCGCTCGTCGTTCCCAGATCGTCAAAAACGCCTGCTGCACCAGATCTTCAGCCACATCCGGTGCAACACCCATCCGCTCCAGATAGTGCAACAGAAAGGCATGGTACCGGTCAAAAAAGCACCGGAAGGCCTGCCGGTCGCCCTCCCGGATACGCCGAGCCAGTTCGGCGTCGTCGAGCACCCCGACTGCCCCCTGCCGGGCCAGCAAAAGCAGCAGTACCAGCGTCACGTCCGTCATGAGCGTTGTCGCAACCTTCCCCGCCGGGTATCGGCAAAAACAGCGCCGACTGAATCCGACGGCGCCGACGCACACCACATCTACCGGAACGTTGCGTTTTTCTGCGTCAGATGCGCAAAGTCGTTGTCCGGGAAGCGCAAAGCGTTCCCTGGAAAGCAGGCTACTATGTATGTATCTGTACAACTTATGCCTACTGGAGGACGCATCCTATGATTTTTCTTTTTCGAATGCTGGGCATCAGCATTGGTTTGTTGCTCGCTCTGGGTCTCTTTCTGTTAGGAACCGTTTATCTGATTTCTTCCTATCATCTGCGCCAGACCTACACGCCCCATACGGTTAACCTGTCCCTTCCTGAAGACTCAGTGGCTCTGGAGCGGGGACGCCACGTTGCCACCATTCGGGGCTGCACCGACTGTCACGGTAGCGATTTTGGAGGACGTATTTTTATAGAAGATCCCATGCTGGGGCGCTTCGCGGGTCCCAATCTGACGCGAGGAGGGCGTGGGGCCGTACTCACAGTGACCGACTGGGAGTGGGCGGTCCGCCACGGCGTGCGTCATGACGGCCGCCCCCTGCGCTTCATGCCGGCCCTTGAATACCACCAGCTCAGTGACGAAGATCTGGCGGCGCTTATCGCCTTCGTGCAACACCTGCCGCCGGTGGATCGCCCCAGCGTGCCGATCCGGATCGGCCCCCTGGGGCGCATGCTCCATCTGATGGGCAACCTGCCCCTGTTGCTGACGGCCCGCCGACTCGATCACAACGCGCCGCACCTGGAAGCTCCCCCTTCCGGTCCCACTGCCGCATACGGGGCCTACCTGGCCACGTCGTGCAGCGGATGTCACGGACCGGGCTTCAGCGGCGGCCCCATCCCCGGCACCCCTCCCGAATGGCCACCGGCCGCCAACCTGACGCCCGATCCGGAAACCGGTCTGGGAAACTGGACCGAAGCTGACTTCTTCCGGGCGCTCCGTGAAGGACGACGTCCTGACGGCTCGACCCTCAATGCGCAATATATGCCGGTCCAGCTTACCGCGCAGATGACCGACGACGAAATCCGCGCCCTCTGGGCCTTCCTCCAGACGCTCCCCGCCACGCCCCGAGGCAATCATTAGGGAAGCGCACAACCCCATCACGCACCGGCAAATGCATCGCCGCTACACCCCGCGTTCTGCCCCTCCCGAACGATCGGGACACGTTCCCCGACACCGAAATCTACGTTGACCGACACCACATCCTGCGGCAACCCTACGGACTGAAGTGCATGAAGCGCATCCCCCGCTCCCTCTTGCCGCCAAACATAGACCGCACCGCTGGCTTCCCTGCGTTCTATTCCGGCTTCCCGCATACGCTCTGGTGCCTCCGGCCGCACCGGTACGGCAAAAATAGCGAACGTATCGCTCATTACGGGGTACCCCCTCCTCAACGGCTCACTAAAACGCGGAACCTTTCCCGCTGCCGGACGAAAGACAACGCCTCTGCGGCAAGCAGCAGCTTTCGAATACAAAAACATGTCGTATCCCCTGCGCAATATCGCGATTGTGGCGCATGTCGACCACGGCAAAACGACGCTGGTCGACGCTATGCTCTGGCAGAGTGGCATCTTTCGGGCCAACCAGGACGTGCAGGAGCGGGTGCTCGACTCGCTCGACCTGGAGCGGGAAAAAGGCATCACGATCATGGCCAAAAACACGGCCATCTGGTACAACGACGTCAAAATCAACATTGTCGATACCCCCGGCCATGCCGACTTTGGCGGTGAAGTTGAGCGCACGCTCCGCATGGTGGACGGCATCATGCTCCTGGTGGACGCGGCCGAAGGTCCCCTGCCTCAGACGCGCTTCGTGCTTTCCAAAGCGCTGGCGTTGAAACTACCGGCCATCGTGGTGATCAACAAAATCGACCGCAAGGATGCACGTCCCCGGCAGGTACTTGACGAGATCTACGACCTGTTCATCGACCTGGATGCGACTGAAGACCAGCTCGACTTCCCGGTGCTCTATACCGTGGCCAAGGAAGGGCGCTGCGCGCCTGATCCTGATGCTCCGCTGACCGACCTGCGGCCGCTCTTTGAAGCCATTCTGGCCCATATCTCGCCCCCTCAGGGCGATCCAAACGCGCCCCTGCAGCTGCTTGTGACCCACGTGCAACCCGATCCGTATCGCGGACCGCTGGCCATCGGGCGCGTCGTGCAGGGCACACTGCGCAATCGCCAGCGCGTGCTGTTGTGCCATCGAGACGGCCAGCGCACGCCCGCCTCGGTGACGGCGCTGTTCGAGTTCGAAGGATTGCAGCGCGTCGAAATCGAACAGGCCGGTCCGGGCGCCATTGTGGCGGTAGCCGGCATGCAGGGCATCGGGTTGGGCGAGTCGATTACCGATGCAGACGATCCGCATCCTCTGCCGCCCTTGCACATCGACGAGCCCACGCTCTCGATGGAGTTTCGCGTCAACGACGGCCCGTTTGCCGGGCGCGAAGGCCAGTACGTCACTTCGCGGCATCTGCGCGAACGTCTCTTCCAGGAGGCAGCAAACAACCTGGCGTTGCGCGTCGAAGCAACCGACTCGCCAGACGCCTTCCTCGTATACGGCCGTGGCGAACTGCAACTGGCCATTCTGATCGAGCAGATGCGCCGCGAAGGATACGAGTTCACGGTAGGCCAACCGCGCGTGCTCACGCGCCGCATCGATGGCCAGCTCCATGAGCCCTACGAGCGTGTGCTCATTGACGTGCCCGAAGCATACATGGGCGTCGTCGTGCAGAAGCTGGGTATGCGCCGGGGCGTGCTCGCGAAGATGATCAATCACGGTACGGGACGCGTCCGACTCGAATTTGAGATCCCTGCCCGCGGCCTCATTGGCTATCGCAGTGAGTTTCTGACCGACACAAAGGGGACTGGCCTGCTTAACCACCTCTTCGAGGGATACCGTCCCTGGGCCGGCCCTATCACGCATCGGTCCACCGGCGCCCTGGTGGCCGACCGTCCGGGCCGGGTAACGGCCTACGCCATGCTCAATCTGCAGGAACGCGGTACGCTGTTTGTCGAACCGGGCGACGAGGTGTACACCGGGATGATCGTGGGCGAACACTGCCGCGAAGGCGACCTCGAAGTCAACATCACCCGCGAGAAGAAGCTCACCAACATGCGTTCGGCTACGGCCGAAGGATTTGAAAAGCTCGTGCCTCCCCGAAAGCTCTCGCTCGAAGAAGCGATCGAGTTTATTCGAGAAGATGAACTGATCGAAGTGACCCCGAAGGCCATTCGCCTGCGCAAACGCTACCTGGATCCCCACGAACGCAAGCGCCACGCCCTCCGCCAGCAGCAGAAAGCAGCCGATGCCTGATAGTGACAACGCAACGCGTCGCTCCCAGCTGCTATCCGGAGCCAAAAAACTTTTCACGGTTTCCGTCCTTCGAACCCACTACCCTGAGATCCGCAGACGCTACTGAATCTCTTGAGAGACTTCATCCTGCATCCACAGCACCAACGACCTGCTCGTCCTGAGCCAACCCGACCTGATCCGCAACATCCACTGTGCCTACCTGTATCAAGGTTCAAAAAAATCCAGAAGTCTGAACTTCTTTGCTTCTGCATAGATGGGTTCTCCATTCTTGGAGTACATCACAAAAGTTATATCTAAATAAGGATCAACATTCGTATCTTCAGCAGTAAGTGTGAAAGACCTCTTCTGTTCACCGTCTATTGAAACGGAAGCGTACACTTCGACTACACGACGCATCCCCTCCCGCATCTCGGTACGAACAATGCGAATCCGTACGCTAAAAGCATTTCCGACATTTTCGTCAGGCACAATGCGTCCAATAAAGGTAACGCGCCCTCCTGGTTTGCCATCCAACTCTCCCTGAAGAAAAATTTTGTTCAGGTGCAAACTAACCGGTTGCGCTTCAAACAGAACAGATTTTATCGAAAAAAGCACAGCGATCCCGCTTAGGCAGGACAGTCTATACCGATCTGATCTTCGAGAACACGGTATTACATTTAACATACCCTGTGGCTTTAACGATTGAGCAATGTAGTCAGTACGGTTTCCAAATCCTTGGCCCGCTCTTTTGAACCTCCCGCCTGTGAGAAAACGACCACACCATCCGGAGTAATCACAACATGACGTGGGTATCCGACGCCAAAGGCCCGCTGTCCCGCTGCAGGATCAAGCCGAGCTTGCTCATACAAAAACGGTTGTTTTTCAAAAAAGGCCACGATTTCATCTTCCAGGGCATCTGTAACCACAATGAAGCGTACCCGTGAGCGATACCGCTGCACCAGCTTGTTTAATCCCGGGATCTCTATAGTGGAAGGACCGCAAGCAGGATGCCACCAGTTCAAAACAACTACTTTGCCAGAACCATTAAAATCGAGTGTAAAGCTCCCAGCTCCATTAATCCTCCGCCTGAAAAGTCGCTATTTGTTGTCCTTGTAATAGATCAATGGATACCGCTTCAATTGTTGCGGTTTCTTCCTGACGATGGTACCCTGGCCATGTATAAGCTACCGTCCCGGAAGCAGGATTGTACCAAACTTCCACTGGGATCTCTCCAGCATCATAAAAAAGCGAAAGTTTAAATGTTGCTACATAAACTTGGGCATGTGGCCTGTATTGTAGGGGTACTCCATATGAAAACGCCGCCAAAGTATCATGCTGCACACCAGCAAACCAAGCCAACATTTTCTTTCCAACAGTTAGAGGCCCAAAGTGTACCGTCAATCCCTCAATGCCGGTATCCAGCACGGCATGATGGCTGGGAGTAGGTAACCTCAACCGGTCGAGCACTTGCTGTATTTGCATGGGATAGCCCTTCTTGAGCCATGCTATCCGATAAGATCCTTGCTGCGTATGTCCTACCTCTTTAGGTAAAAGCAGTATCAGGAAGAAAAAATACGCAAACCATTTGCAACCCGGTTTGACAAGATTCTTACAATACATTTTTACCAGACTTTGTTAAACAAAGCCTTTAGTAACCCCGAAGCTCCCAACGCTCCAGTACACGCATGACATCGCCTGTATCGTCCTCCTGCTGGGAGATGAAGTAGAGACCATTACCCCAGGCTGTCCAAGCAGCTTCCCCCAGACGTTCGCGCAAGGCCCCATCAATCTGAAAGGCATCGACCCACTGGTTGTTTACCAGTACGTGCAACACCGTACGCCGGCCCTCCTCCCAACGTCCGTGCTCAACCTGCACGATCAGTGCATCTTGGAGCGCAAAGACGCCACGTACCCGACTTACATTGAACAGAATTGTCCGAATTTCCTTGAACGAATATGTTCGGTTTTCCAGCGCTGGCACCGAGAAATCAGGATCCTCAATAGGAATTGCACCTTCCGCTCCTGTCCGCAAGTTCACGTAATACAAAACAGGTTCAGACGGACTCGCATAATAAGCAGTATCATTCCGGACCGCCAACCCCCCAGAGTATGCGTACATCATTAACAGCTTGTGAATGTTCGTCCGCGTTCCGAAGGAATGGACAAAGAGCTTCCGTACAGGGTCATAAAGTCCTAAATAGCCATCCGTCCCGCCGCCCTTCCGGTACATCAAGATCTGCCCTGACGCCATGAAGTGAAAACGATCAACCCCTTCGGTAAACCCGGTAATCTCACGCACCGGTTCACCTGTAGGACGGTACTCGATGAACTTCAATCCACCACCGTCAAACACTACCACATTGCCTCTATACACAGCCACTCCAGCAACCGACTCATATTGATACGGCCCCCGCCCCTTCGATCCCAACACCCTTTCCTGCTGTCCCTCCGTATTATATACGATTACCTCCGGAGCAGCATCTCCACTGACAATCACAAACTGGCCATCTGGCAAGAATACAACACCCGTAATCCTCGAGATAAACGTCAGATTTTCTGCCAGGACAATCCTTTTGGTTCGCTCCAGCACATAGCGACCGTTCATCGACTCCAACCGTCCCATCTTATAAGGATCGTGATCCGACAGCGGCTGCCCCGCCGCACAGCGCACTCCAATCCACAACAAGCACAGAACAACACTCCTCCTCATGACACCAGCCATTCAGAAGACCTGCATAACCCGTCTCGCCACAAACTATATGGGGCTCAGACTACCCCCTTATTCGATCTGCCGCTCACAGTCAATCTCTGGACAGCAGCAACCGCCCCCTCGATCACAGATCCAGTGATTCGGATTGTACATCGTCACAATCCATATTCCGGGCTCACAAGAGCTGGTCTCCCCCTTGGAGACACTGTCATCAATATTAACGACCGGCTTCCCCTCTTCTTCCAAAAGGAGCCTGGTCGTTGCAGTAGGCGGCTCCTCATGATTCAAAGCCGTGTTGACGTCCAGGAGCGGTATCAAACTGGTAACGAGCAGGAAAGCAACGTATTTCATCTGCCCCCCTGTTTTATTGTTAAGTTTTACAGATGGACGTGTATGGACATGGTTACACACACACACACAAAATCTGTCAACCACACATCTGCCAATTCACTATTTCTTTAAAAAGCAACATTACCACTGCCCACTTCTCATAAACATGCCAACATTAACTGAACCTAATTACTATATCGTTCGTTGCATTTTAGCTTTTGGATACCGTCCAGAATGATTCACCATGTCCATCTCGCTCGACACCCACCCGCTTACCCGCCTGCTGCAGCAGCGCATCCTGCTGCTTGATGGGGCGATGGGCACCATGATCCAGCGCCATCGCCTCACAGAAGAAGACTTTCGCGGAGGCCGCTTTGCCGACCATCCCGTCCCGCTCAAGGGCAACAACGACCTGCTCGTCCTGACCCAACCCGACCTGATCCGCGACATCCACTGCGCCTACCTGGAAGCCGGTGCCGACCTGATCGAGACAAACACGTTCAACGCCAATGCTATCTCCCAGGCCGACTATGGCCTGGAATCCCTGGTCTACGAACTCAACGTGGCCGCCGCCCGGCTGGCCCGCGAAGCCGCCGACGAATACACGCGCCGCACGCCCGAACGTCCCCGCTTCGTGGCCGGCGCCATTGGTCCTACCAACAAGACACTCTCCATCTCACCCGACGTGAACAATCCCGGCTACCGGGCCGTCACATTCGACGAAATGGTGGCAGCCTACCGGGAACAGGTGCGTGGCCTGCTCGACGGTGGCGTCGATGTGCTCCTGGTCGAAACCGTCTTCGACACGCTCAACTGTAAGGCCGCGCTGTTTGCCATTCAGGAAGAATTTCACGCCCGCGGGCAGGCCGTGCCGGTCATGGTCTCGGGTACCATCGTAGACCAGAGCGGCCGCACGCTCTCCGGGCAGACGCCCGAAGCGTTCTGGATCTCCATTGCCCACATGCCCCACCTGCTGTCGGTTGGGCTCAACTGCGCGCTCGGCTCTGCCCAGATGCGCCCGTTCA
>JALSJJ010000091.1 GCA_026989375.1 Rhodothermus sp. | reverse complement strand
TCGTGCTGGAGTTCCTGCAGGCGTTGCTGCACT
The DNA here is from genome assembly GCA_026989375.1 of Rhodothermus sp. Lineage (GTDB taxonomy): Bacteria > Bacteroidota > Rhodothermia > Rhodothermales > Rhodothermaceae > Rhodothermus. The sequence goes on along the minus strand of JALSJJ010000091.1, from coordinate 20,160 downwards.
TCGGGGCGGGCAAGCAGACGGGCCAGGTAGTACGTGCCGCCAAAGGCCAGGGCCAGCGAGGCCAGCAGCAAGAGCACCACCAGCAGACGGGAGGCCCGGGGACTCAACTTACGTCCGTATCTGCGCCGCGTCAATTCGTCGGGGAGGCGGTCAAGCAGCGTGCGGAGGCCGTCTTCATAGACCACCTGGCGGGCTTCTTTCAGCGACATCCAGCGGCGAGTGCGTTCGTGCTGCTCGGGCCAGTGGTCCAGCTCCTCGTCCACCCTCATCAGGTAGACCTCTACCCAGCGCTGATCACCCGGGCGGCCATGCAGGTAGCAACCCAGGGGTTCTGGGTCAATGGGTCCACGGACACCTGCCTCCTCGTAGGCCTCATGGCGAGCTGCCTCCATCGGCGACTGGTGCCGTTTGACGTTTCCTTTGGGAAGAATCCAGCGTCCTACCGTACGCGAGGTGATCAGGAGCACTTCAATCTGGCCGTTGCGGTGACGGACGGGGAGCACTCCGGCCTGTGTTTTTCTGGGTTTGCCCATTGCTTCAAGGAATGCCTAAGTTCAGCCCAAAACGAACGCTGCGGCCCGCAGCCGGTTCAAAATAGCGACCACCTCCGGCATTGACGATCACCGAGCCCACATAGCGTCGATCCAGTACGTTCTGTACGGAAACGAATGGACGCACATCAATGCCGGACAGCAACGAGTGAGCCAGCCCTGCGGTGAGATCCAGCGTTGTGTAGCCGCTTACACGAACCGTGTTGGCATCGTCGGCATAGCTGGGGCCCACCATGATACCGGTCATTTCCAGCCAGAGAGGACCTGGTTGATATTGAAGGGTCAATGCCAGACGATGCCCGGGCAGGCCGGGTAGCTGGTTGCCCAGGAGGGCAGGTTCTTCAAAGCGAAAGCGGGCGTTCGTGTAGGCCAGCCGTAGCTGCGATGTAGGGGTGGGGCGCACCTGCAGCCAGGCTTCGAGTCCATACTGCCGGGTACGGCCAGCATTTCGGTAAAAAGTGCGGCCGTCGCCTTCAAGCTGGAAAGGCAGAATGCGACCGCGAACCCACTGGTAGAACAGTGTCAGTTCGGCCTGAATCTTTGTATCCTGGTGGCGAACGCCCAGCTCAAGGCCGTAGAGATATTGCGGCGCCAGATCCGGGTTGAACCCGCCCTGCCCATCAGGGCGGTTGACCAGTTCGGTGGTAGTGGGCGACTCGAAAGCGGTGCCCAGTGTGGCAAAGAGTTGTATGGTAGCGCTGGGATAGTAGACCAGACCAAGCGTAGGCGTCCAGATGCGGAATGTACGGCGACCGGATTGATCCCCGTTGACAAGCAGGTAATCACTCAGGGCAAAGTGCAGATAGCTCAGGCGTAAACCCGCCAGGGCTTGCAGGCGTGATGTGAAGGTGTGCTGAACCAGTCCGAACAGGGCCATTTCGCTGACGCGTTCGCGCTGGTCCCGCAGTCGCGGGACGCCCGGTGTGCCGTTTTGGTTAGGAAAGTTCTGGCGATTGTCGTTTTGCAGTGTGAGGTCGAGGCCCAGAGCCGTACGCCAGGGGCCACGGCTGTGCGTCCAGGTGGTGCGCAGACCGGCCGTCTGTCGGCGCAGGCGAATGTAGGCGAAGGGTAGAGGATTATCCAGGTGCCGAATCAGGGCAAACGTGGTAAGTGTCAGCCAGCTTGTCGGTAGCCGGTGTACGAAGGTGGTACCGAGCTGAAACTGCCGACTTACTTTGCCGGCCCGGGTGGCTACGTAGCGGGCGCTGGCCTGCCGTGGATCGCGTGCCAGCTCGTCAGCGCTCAGTGCACCGGGATGACGGGCATCCAGGGTGGATCCGGCCAGGGTCAGTCGCAGTTGCGTCTGAGCGTTCAACCGCAGGCCGGCTTGCAGGCCAAGGCGGCTGAGGCGGACGCGACTGTGTGCTCGGTAACCTTGCTGTGCGAAATGGGAGGCGCGAATAGCCAGCACATGTGGTCCGGCACGCAATACAGCCTCGCTCCCTACTCGACGCAGGCCGTAGCTGCCGCCAAGCAAGCGCAGAGAAAGGCCCGGTCGGGGTGGTTCGGGCCAGGTCGAAAGCACCAGGGCACCACCACTGCCATTCCCCCAGAAGAGTGCAGCCGGACCGCGCAGCAACTCAGCACGACGCACGAACGCAGGATCGACCGGATCAAGAATGGCTTGCCCGTCAGGCATGGTCAGCGGAATGCCATCAAGCACAACCTGCACGCCGCGCACTCCAAAGGCTGCCTGCCAGCCAGCACTACGCACAAGCACGCGTTCCCCCAGCGCATAGTTCTGGCGGTCAGCCAGCCAGAGGCCCGGTAGGTCACGCAATGTCTCCGTCAGCGTTAGCGCCGGCCGAAAATCTACCTCAAGCGGCGGTCGCGTCAGCATGAGCAGGGGTAGTGCCTCACCCCAGGGCGCCGTAAATCCACGTGTGGCTTCCACCAGCACGGGTGGAAGTTGAAAGACCGTTAGGCTGTCTTCCGCAGCATGATGTGCCGTGCGGGGTGTCTGCCCCTGGGCTGTCCATGCCAGCAATCCGATACCAAACGTAAGTAACAAAACGAACTGCATGGTCACCAGCCAATTCGGCGTTGTGAAGAACGATCAGAATCCCGAACAGAGGCCGCACTCCAGCCGATGGTTACTGCGGAGCGACGCATGCCTGGTGCGGGCTTGGCCTTCGCGGGAGTAGCAGGCGCTGTCTGCGCTGGCGGCCGAAAGTCTGCAACCCCGGTTTGCTCGGGCGATGACGGGTGGAGGGTCGCCAGCAGCGCACCTGCTTCATAGCGGCGCAGCTCGGTACCCGGATAGTAGAACGCCAGAATGTCGCGGTACGTATAGCCCTGGCGCGACATTTCTCGTGCACCGTACTGGCTGAGCCCTACGCCATGTCCAAAGCCTTTGCCTTCGAACAGGTAGGTGTTACCCTGGCGGCGGACTTCGAAAAACGTACTGCGAAGCGTATGGCGTCCGAAGTGGGTGTTGACCAGGAGTCGAAATGCATTGGCGCGCATGGAGAGCGGCTCGCCACGTTCGCGGAGCAATTCGATAACAGCCACACGTCCGTCAGGGCTATGGGCTCCCACGCGAAAGCCGGTGATGCGGGTGCCATATTCACGCGAGAGGACGTCCAGCAGGCGGTCGCGTGGAATCGATGCGGTCCAGTGCTGGTAGGGGGTGTTGCGGTCGTACGGATCGGGTTGGCCCCGCAGATAGGGGCGCGGAGTGCCGTTCCACACGTCTTCATTGTTAGCCGTGTGGCCCCCGCTGGAGGCGAAATAGACGGCTTCAATCAGCTCGCCCTGGTAGGTCAGTACCTCGCCACGTGTTTGCGTCACGGCTTCGCGAATCAACGGCGTGATGCGGCCAATGCCTTCGTACATTTGATGCGCTGCATGATCTGACAATACATCGAGCGTCTGCAGGCGACGCAGCGTATAGGTGCGGATGGCCACGGCCAGCGCTTTGGAACTTTCCAGGTCGTCGAAGTGGTGTTCGCGAGCCAGCACAGCGGCAACGTAATCTTCAAGCGCGACGTAGTTGAGGATCTGCAGGCCGTTGGGTACAGGAGTAATACGCAGCCATCCAGGATAAGTGAAGGGTCCGACGGTCTGGCCGGGACGTCGGGCGCTTACCTGCAGATAGCCGTCAGCTTCTGGATAGATGCGAATCCAGCGAGCAAAGAGGGTTCGGTCGGCGGTGCGCAGGCGAAGTTCGTTGCTTCGACGGTCGACCAGCAGAGTAGTCCCGGCGGGTAGGTGGAGTAGCGGCTGGGCGTAATCTTCGGCAAAAAGCCAGGCAGCGGCGCCAGTCGGCTCCAGCACCAGCACATCCGGTGAAAACTGCGCAAACAGTTGCACGCGTAACGTGTCGGAATATACGGAGATTGCGGTTACCCAGCCGCTCAGGAGCAGCATAAGGGATGGCATGAGCATGGTTCACAGTATAAGCCGTTCTTTGAGCAGTTTGGAACGTTCACGGCTGGCAATCACCTCGTGATCTCCGGCCAGCACCAGTTTGTAGCGACCACTGAACCAGGGGATCAACGCCTGAATATGCCGGAGCTGCACAATAGCTGAGCGGTGTACCCGCAGAAAATCGTGCGGGTTCAGGCGCGCCTCTAACTGATCCAGCGTGTAGTTGACCACGTGCTGGCGCAGGCGTGGCGGCAGGCCGGCCTCTTCATCCAACACGTACAGGCGGGTAATTCCATCGTGAATTTCGGCAGAGACCAGCCGTGTGACAGGAATGATCAGAATGCGGTCCCGATAGGTAACAGAAAGTTGCTCAAGGTAAGGAGCCGTGGACTCGGGCCCTAATGTGTTGGCCTGCTGTTGGGCTTCCAGCCAATCGAGGAGCCGAGCCAGGCGTTCTTCCTGCGCCTTTCGTAGCGTAGCTGTCTGTAGCTGCTCGACGCGGGCGATGGCTTCCAGCAGTCGTTTCTGGTTGACCGGCTTGAGTAAGTAGTCGATGGCGTGTGCTTCGAAAGCCTTCAGGGCATAGTCGTCGTAGGCGGTGACAAAGATCACGAACGGTCGCCGGTCTGGATCAATGCGTTCGAGCACTTCAAAGCCATCCAGCTCCGGCATGCGCACGTCAAGTAGCAGCAGGTCGAAGGGTTGCTGGTGGAGCTTTGCGAGCGCTTCGCTACCGTCGGCCGCTTCTTCCAGCATGGCTATGCGGCCCTCCTTCTGCAGCGGTTCAAGTAGCTTACGCAGCCGGCGTCGGGCCGGCGGTTCGTCATCCACTATCAACAGGCGAAGCATAAGACTCAGCGGTTCAGGTTTATTACAGGCGACGCCATCTGGGGTGCAGGCGTTGGGAGCAGCAGCCGAACGCGCGTGCCCTGGCCAGGTGCACTTTCAAAACGAAGCAGATCGCGCCGTCCGTAGAGTTGTTCCAAGCGGGCCATCACGTTACGCAGCCCCAGGCCGAAGAAGGAAAGCGTCCCTTCTGTGGGCTGACCGTTCTGCTCCCACAGCGCTGGAATGCCGACCCCTGTGTCAGCTACCAGGATTTCAACAAGGCCATCTGCATGACGACGCGCCCGAATCTGCACCGTGCCTCCTGCGCGTAGCTTTTCCAGGCCGTGTTTAACTGCATTCTCCGCCAGAGTCTGCACTGCAAAAGCCGGTACCGGAAATGAGAGCAGGTCGGGGGGAACGTCGATGGACACCTGCAGCTTGCCTCCAAAGCGTGCCCGTTCAATTTCCAGGTAGTGGACAACGAGCTGAAGCTCTTCGGAGAGCGTAACGAAGGAGCGGCCCTCCGTGTTCAACGTATGGCGAAAGATGGCCGCCAGGTGTTCGACAGCAGCTTCCGCTTCGTCGGGGCGCTCGTTAATCAGGGCGGCAATGGTATTCAGAGCGTTGAACAAAAAGTGCGGGTTGATCTGGGCGCGCAGGGCCACCAGTTGTGCCTCAGCATTCTGACGGATCAGGGCCCGTTCGCGCTCAATCAGGTACAGGCGCTCAATAGCCAGCGCCAACTGACTGCTCAAAATACGCAGCAAATCCAGTTCTTCCAGATTGTAAAACGCATGACGGTTACGTTTACCGCCGAGGATGAGCAGGCCCAGGGGGCGCTTTTCGCCAGTAATGGGAATGACAAGGGCCACGTGGCAGCTCTCAAGGAGCACCTGCAGGTCCTTCGGCAGGTGGCTTTCGTTCAGCTCGGGATTACGCGCCCAGATGCGGCCTTCCTGCCGAAAATGGGGCCAGATGGTTTCGACGATCGATTCGGTCAGATACGGCGGCTCCGGATGATAGACGGCCGAGACCCAGGGAGTCGATTCGGCTGGACGGAAGAAAATACGAACCGAACGAACTCGGAATGCTTCGCCAATGACCTCAACCGTTTGTTGAGCCAGCTCTTCAAAACTGACCATCTGACGTAACTGCTCCTGAAAGTGGTTGAGCAGTTGACGGGTGCGCTGGCGTTCTGTTGAGAAGAGGGCTGGCAGTTCGTGGCGAAGCCAACGGGCGATGCGTTCGAAAAGCACCAGGAGCACTACTACATACAGACCGCCAATGACATGAGGGGGGGTGTTGCTGCGTGCCACCAGTGGTTCCATCAGGGTCATGCCCCCGACAAACGCCAGAAAAATAAGGCCCAGCACTGTACCATAGACCAGCGTACGTTCCAGGACCAGGTCGATCTTACCCAGTTTGAGGGTAGCCAGCGACACCAAACCGATCGGCGCGATCGATAGCAGCTGGGTCCCTACGATCAGCCAGCCTACCATGCTGTCGGTGACCAGGCCAAACAGCGGGACCACATCCAGCACCGAAAGCCCCAGCAGACCCGAAAAGCCCAGGGTGAGCAGGCTGCCCGATCGGTTCCAGCCTTCGGAAGGAGTGCGCCGGCCAGACCGTAGCAGGAGCGTCAGACCGGCGGCCAGACCTACGTAGCAGCAGACATAAAACAGGATCGGGGCAATTAACGCTTCAAGTGTAAACGGGAGGGCAAACGGTCGGAACGTGGTCAGCACTACTGCGACTGCCAGTAACAATGGAGGAAGGTAGCAGCTACGATGGTAGAAAGCAGGGCGCTCCAGCCGAAGATCGTGCACAATCTGTCGCAGAAGCAAGGCAGGAAAGCCAATCCAACCGACCAGCCCTGTGAACGTGAGGAGCTGAAAGATCCGGTCCTGCAGGCTTCCGGGAGCAGGTGGCCCCAGGAATTGCACCATCAACAGCCGACCGAGGTTGCTGAAGAACCAGAGGGCCGAAACGCAGATCAGCAAGAGCGAAAGAAGCGCACGTCGGCTGCGTCGGGCTAACGGAAACAACAGGAGCAGCGCCAGCACATGCACGAATACCCCTGCGGTAAATCCCCAAAGCGAAAACTGCCAGAGGGTAGGCGATAGCGGATACAGAAACGTTGGGTAGCGGGTAAACTGCACCCGTGCCTCTATATAGTTGCCGTTTCGGAACAACGCATAGGTGTGTACGCTACCGGGGGGCAGGCCGTTGATTGTCTGTTTGAGATCCTCCAGGTTGAAAAACGGCTGAAAGTCCAGCATGTAGAACACATCCCCCTCCCGGATGCCGGCACGCGCAGCCGGGCCATCAGGAAAGACGTGGCCAGCCACGATGCGTCCTTCTTTGGAGACCCAGTGCACCCAGTCGAAGCCACGCGGAGGAGCTTCCGGCATCTGTCCGGTCAGCCGGATCAGCTCCCAGCCGTCATGGACCATGCGGCCAACCGGCCATAAAGCAAGCAGGGCTACCAGCGGTAACAGGGCAAGCCCAACGCGACGGCGGGCAGCGGGCACGGTAATCGGCGGTGGGTTGATGAAGCCTTACCAAAATTACAAAATAAAGAAAGCGGGGAAGGATCCCACAGGCCTTTCGTTAAAGCAGCCGTTCGCACCTTGCAGGTAACACCAACGCCAGGATATGGCCGGTGCATCCGTTGTCCAACCAACAGGAGCGCCCATGATCGCGCTGATCGATACGCATGTGCATCTGTACCTGGAGGCCTTCGAGACGGATCGTGATGACGTAGTTACCCGTGCGCGGGCGGCCGGAGTGGTGTCCATGATCCTGCCCGCTATTGATGTGGCCTCGGTACATCAAGCGCTGAGGCTTTGCGACCGCTACTCCGGGGTGTATGCCATGGCTGCGCTGCACCCTTCGGAGACCCGGCAGGCTACCAAAGCCGATTTTGACGCGGTTGCCCGGTTGTGTGAGGATCCCCGCGTGGTCGCCGTCGGTGAAAGTGGATTGGACTACTACTGGGATCGGTCTTTTGCGGATCGGCAACAGACATTTTTTCGCTGGCACATTCGTCTGGCTATTGAAAAGGATCTCCCACTGATCCTCCACAACCGGGAAGCATCTGAAGACCTGGTGCGCATCCTGCAGGAGGAGCGGGCAGCCAGCGCACATCCCGAGCGACTTCGGGGCATCTTTCACTGCTTCACCGGACCGGCCTGGGTGGCTGAGGCGGCCGCCGAGCTGGGCTTTTTGTTGGGGATCGGGGGCATCCTGACCTTTAAAAAAAGTGGGCTGGCCGAGCTGGTACGTACGTTGCCGCTGGAACAGATGGTGCTGGAGACGGATGCCCCCTTTCTGGCGCCTGTGCCTTACCGGGGCAAGCGCAATGAGCCGGCCTATGTGCGGTATGTTGCTGAAAAGCTGGCTGAGCTCAAGGGCGTATCGCTGGAAGAGGTGGCTCGTATTACAACGGCCAATGCCCGCCGAATATTTCGGTTGCCCGAGGATCAGACAGCGCGAACAGGACAATGAAAAAACCCGGATGGGGTACCCCATCCGGGTTGCAAATCTTATCTATGTGAAAGCGCGTAGCGGCCAACCCGCCGCACGCGCGCTTTGTTAGGCTTTATTGCTTGTCTTTGTCGTCTTCGTCGATCACCTCGTAGTCAGCTTCGCGAACGCCACCGGAATCAGCCTTTGCCGAAGCCCCATCAGAGGTCTGCGCCCCGGCCGCCTGCTGGGCCTGGTAAAGTTCCTGACTGGCTTCATTCCAGGCCTGGTTCAACTGGGCGATTGCCGAGTCGAGCTCGTCAAAGTTGCGCGCTTTGTGCACTTCTTTGAGGCGTTCAAGTGCCGACTCAATCTTTGCCCGCTTTTCGGCCGGCAGCTTGTCGCCGTATTCGCGCAGGTTCTTTTCAGTCATGTAGATGAGCGAGTCGGCCTGGTTGAGCTTCTCGACCTGCTCGCGCCGCTTCCGGTCCTCCGCCGCGTGCCGACGCGCTTCTTCGCGCATCCGCTCGATTTCTTCGGGCGTCAGCCCGCTGGAGGCCTCGATGCGGATCGACTGCTCTTTACCGGTAGCCTTGTCACGCGCCGACACGTTCAGGATGCCGTTGGCATCGATGTCGAAGGTCACTTCAATCTGGGGCACCCCGCGTGGAGCGGGCGGGATTCCGTCGAGGATGAACCGCCCGAGGCTCCGGTTGTCGGCCGCCATTTCTCGGTTACCCTGCAGGACGTGAATTTCGACCGAACTCTGGTTGTCCGACGCCGTGGTGAAGATCTCGCTCTTGCGCGTCGGAATGGTTGTGTTGGCCGGAATGAGCACGGTCATCACGCCGCCGAGCGTCTCAATTCCCAGGTTGAGCGGCGTCACGTCCAGCAGGAGCACGTCCTCCACCTCACCTGAGAGGACACCGGCCTGAATAGCTGCCCCGATGGCCACCACTTCGTCCGGATTGACCGACTTGTTGGCCTTCTTGCCGAAGAACTCTTCAACCGTTCGCTGCACCAGCGGAACCCGCGTGGAACCACCGACGAGAATGACCTCGTCAATGTCTTCCTTCCGGAGCTTGGCGTCTTTAAGGGCCTGCTCCATGGGCGGGATCGTGCGCGCCACCAGGTCTTCGATGAGCTGCTCGAACTTGGCGCGCGTGATCTCCATGACCAGATGCTTGGGCCCTTCGGCCGTCGCCGTAATGAACGGAAGGTTGACCGTGGTCTTCATGGCGCTGGACAGCTCAATCTTGGCTTTTTCAGCCGCTTCCTTGAGCCGCTGCAGCGCCATGGGGTCCTTTCGCAGGTCGATCCCCTCCTGCTTCTGGAATTCGTCCGCAATGTAGTCAATGAGCCGCTGGTCGAAGTTGTCTCCACCCAGATGCGTATCACCGTTGGTGGCTTTCACCTCAAAGACGCCATCGCCCAGCTCCAGAATCGAAATATCGTATGTACCGCCTCCGAGGTCGTAGACGGCCACCTTGAGTTCTTTTTCCTTCTTGTCCAGGCCATAGGCCAGCGCCGCTGCGGTCGGCTCATTAAGGATCCGGCGCACCTTCAATCCGGCAATTTCGCCGGCCTCCTTGGTCGCCTTGCGCTGCGCGTCGTTGAAATAGGCCGGCACGGTGATCACCGCTTCCGTAACCGGTTCCCCCAGGTATTCCTCGGCCGTCTGTTTCAGCTTCTGCAGGATCATGGCCGAGATTTCCTGCGGCGTGTACAACCGCTTTTCACCGCCTACTTCGACCTCGACGCGGACTGTATTGTTGTCCCCTCGGACGACCTTATAGGGCACCATCTTGATCTCTTCGGTCACCTCGTCATAGAAGCGCCCCATAAAGCGCTTGATTGAGAAGATGGTGTTCTTGGGATTGGTAATGGCCTGGCGTTTGGCCGGGGCGCCGACGAGGCGTTCCCCATCGGACGTAAAAGCTACCACCGAAGGTGTAATCCGCGAGCCCTCTGCGTTGATAATCACCTTGGGCTCGCCCCCTTCCATGACCGCCACCACCGAGTTCGTCGTGCCCAGGTCGATGCCGATAATCTTGCCCATCGTTCACTACATATGGTTTAAAGGTCCGACAATTTGCACCATGCAGATGCTGTGCCGACCCTGGATCAAGAACAATGCCGCGCTGCGAGGTGCGTCAGAATGTCAGCTACCCTACGCTTTTGACACAGCCTGACGAACCTGTTGGCCGGGTAGACGTTCGTGCAAAGGCTGCTTTTGTAATAGGCGGTTTTTTATCTTTCGGGAGCATCGGGACGCCAGGCGTCGATCATGCAACATCTGCCCAATGCACTGACCATTGCGCGTATCGCGCTTACCCCTGTTTTACTGGTATTGCTGCTCAGCGAGACCTTTACAGGAGAGCTGGCTGCGCTGGGACTGTTTGTGGCGGCGGCTATTTCGGATTACCTGGACGGTAAGCTGGCCCGCAGCTTTCGCGCACGCTCTCGGCTGGGACAGTTTCTGGATCCGTTTGCCGATAAGGTGCTGGTACTGGGGACGTTCAGTTGCCTGGCGATCTTGCTTCCTCAGCAAGTACCGTGGTGGGCCGTGGGCCTCATCGCCGCACGGGACGTGCTGGTGACCGGACTGCGCACCTGGGCTGAAGCCCGCGGCCAGAGTCTACGAACGCTTCCGCTGGCCAAGACCAAAACGACTGTACAGCTTGTTTTTCTGATCGGCATGCTGCTGCTGCTGGTGTTGCGCCGATTGCCCGGAACGACAGGAACGTATGCCGCACAGATCCTGGAGGGGCCGATCCCGTTTTTCTTGCTATTGGGACTCGTCACCTTTACGGTGCTGACGGGCCTCTGGTATGTGCAGGGCATGTGGAGCCGAACCGCTCTGTATCGTCATGACGCCTGAAGATGCACGGGCGCGACAGGTCGCTGCTGCGCTGCTGACCATAGGTGCAGTTTCCTTTGCGCCGAAGCGACCATTTATCTGGGCTTCTGGCCTGCGGGCTCCTATTTACTGTGACAATCGCCTGCTGATCAGTTACCCCCACCTCAGGCGTACCATTACGGACGGGTTTCGGCAGATTATCGAATTCTGGGAGCTGGAACCCGAGGTGATCGCCGGAACGGCTACGGCCGGTATCCCGCACGCGGCCTGGTTGGCCGACCGGCTGGAACTGCCCATGGTATACGTTCGCGCCAGACCCAAGGCACATGGACAGGGGCGACAGATCGAAGGACGACTGGAGCCGGGACAACGTGTGGTGCTGATTGAAGATCTGATTTCCACGGGCAGTTCGTCGCTGGCTGCCGCCGAAGCCTTGATGGCGGCCGATGCCCGTGTGGAGGCGGTCTTAGCCATTTTCACCTATGGGCTGCCCGAAGCTGAGATGCGATTCGCCCGGACCGGAATTCCACTGCATACGCTGACAAACCTGTCCGTCTTGTTGGAAGTGGCTCGCGAGCATGGGCTGCTCGATGCGTACGCGGCCGCTGTGCTGGAGGAATGGCAGACTGATCCCTACGGTTGGTCAGAGGCACATCGTGAATGATGAAGGCTGTGCTGCTAACAATCGGAGATGAGTTGCTTGCCGGCGTGACGGTCAACACCAATGCCGCCTGGCTGGGAGCCGAACTGACAGCTCGGGGGATTACGGTGGCGCGGATCGAAGTGATCGGAGACGATCCTGAGGCGATCTGTCAGGCGCTACGCCGGGCGCGCGCAGAAGCGGCGGTTGTGATCCTCTGTGGGGGGCTGGGCCCCACCCATGATGATCGCACACGTGAGGCGTTGGCCGGTTGCCTGAACCGGCCACTGCGTCTGCAACCGGAGCTACTGGCGCAAATTGAAGCTTACTTTCGGCAGCGGGGACGGTCCATGCCCGAGCGCAACCGGGTGCAGGCGCTGGTTCCTGAAGGATTTGTGCCGCTCCCGAATCCAGTCGGCACAGCTCCAGGCCTGTGGTTGCAGGATGAAGCCGGCGTCCTCGTTGTGCTGCCCGGTGTGCCTCATGAGCTGCAAACGTTGATGCGTGATGTCGTGCTGCCACGCCTGGAGCAACTGCCCGGACGGCCGGTCGTCTGGCAGCAAACGCTGGTAACAGCCGGGATTGGTGAGTCCGATCTGCAGCAACGCTTGAATGGCGTCGAAGCGCTGCTCGACGACGCTGTTCGGCTGGCCTATCTGCCCGACCCCTACGGCGTGCGGCTACGTTTGACGGTGCAGGCACCGTCCGACGAACAAGCCCGGCAGCGGATGGAAAAGCTGGTGCAGTTCATTCAGGAACGCATTGGAAGTGCTCTGGTGGGCCGGGACGCGGAAACACTGGAGGTGGTGGTCGGGCAATTGTTGCGCCGGCTGAACGCTACCGTGGCCGTAGCCGAAAGCTGCACCGGAGGCCATCTGGCCGATTGTCTCACTAATGTCAGCGGGGCCTCCGCTTACTTCCGCGGGAGCGTAGTGGCCTATGACAATACGGTTAAAATTGACGTGCTGGGTGTGGAGCCCGAAGTGTTGGCGCGTGAAGGTGCGGTTAGCGAAGCGGTAGCGGTGCAGATGGCCCGGGGCGTGCGCGAACGGCTTGGTGCCCACTTTGCCCTTTCGACCACGGGGATTGCCGGACCGACCGGAGGCACTCCTGACAAACCGGTAGGCACCGTATGGATCGGACTGGCCGACGCGCACACCGCCTTTGCGCGACGCTATTACCTTCCAGGTGAGCGACGCCGCTTCAAGCAACGGGCTACAGCCGCCGCGCTGGATCTTTTACGACGACATTTGCTTCAAAAAGCAGCCTCGACGCCTGCCCTGTCGGCATGACAGACAGGTGGCAGCCCGCTGATTGATCTTGGCAAGCATAGGAATGTTTTATACCTTACCAGAAAAACCGAGCAACCAGGACGGTTATCATGGCCATTCAGGATGCAGCAAAAGCGAAGGCGCTGGAGCTGGCGGTCAAGCATATTGAAAAACAGTACGGTAAGGGCGCCATTATGCGCCTGGGCGAGGCGCCGGCCATCTCGGTCGACGTGATTCCTACCGGTTCGCTGGCGTTGGATGCGGCGCTGGGCGTAGGGGGAGTGCCTCGGGGACGAATCATCGAAATCTTTGGCCCCGAGTCGTCCGGTAAGACCACGCTCGCGTTGCACATTATGGCCGAAGCGCAGAAGCTGGGCGGTGCCTGTGCGTTCATCGATGCCGAGCATGCCTTTGATGCACGCTACGCAGCTAACCTGGGCGTTGATCTTGATAACCTGCTTGTGTCCCAGCCGGATACAGGGGAGCAGGCAATGAACATTTGTGATACGCTGGTGCGTAGCGGTGCGCTTGATGTTATCGTGGTCGACTCGGTAGCTGCGCTGGTGCCTCAGGCCGAAATTCAGGGTGACATGGGGGATAGCCATGTCGGACTGCAGGCCCGTCTGATGAGCCAGGCACTGCGCAAGCTGACGGGCACGATCAATCGCACGCGTACCGTGCTCATTTTCATCAACCAGCTCCGCGAAAAAATCGGGGTCATGTTCGGGAACCCCGAAACCACCACGGGCGGACGTGCGCTGAAGTTTTACGCTTCGGTGCGCATGGACATCCGGCGCATCGGAGCCATTAAAGAGGGTACCGAGGTAGTGGGCAACCGCACGAAGGTAAAAATTGTCAAGAACAAGGTGGCTCCGCCGTTCCGTGAGGCCGAGTTCGATATTATCTATGGCGAAGGCATCTCCGTGCTGGGTGAGCTGGTAGATCTGGCGGTCGAACATCGCATTATCCAGAAAAGCGGTTCCTGGTACGCTTACGGTGAGGAGCGTATCGGCCAGGGACGAGAGGCGGCCAAGACCTGGTTGAAGGAGCATCCGGAGCTGCAGGAGGAGATCCGGCGTCAGGTCAAGGAGGCAATGGGCATCAAACCGCCCCGTAGTCGTACCGAGCTGGACGAAGTGCATACCCAGTGATGAGGCGACAGCTCTGGATGGGATTGGCATTGGCCGGGCTGTTGTCGGCCAATGCATGGGCGCAGGTAGCTTGTGAACGAGGGGCCCTGGAGCTCCGGCTGCTGTGTGCCACTTATCGGTGGGACGGCCCCGTTGTGTCGGCCTATTTCCGGACAGTGGATGCTGCGGCCTATCCGGCTTTTGCCGGACTGACGGTGGCCGCATGGGGGGGCGTGTTGGCGGGGCAACTGGCACGTCCGGCAGCCGAGCGCATCACCCTTTCGGCCGCAGCTACCACAGCGCTGGTGTTCGGGCTGAAGGCAGTGATACAGCGGGACAGGCCCTTCAAGGCATGGGAGGATATCACGCCCCGTGGAGATCCGCCCACCTCATACGCCTTCCCATCCGGACATGCCGCCCTGGCCTTTGCCCTGGCAACTGCCTGGAGTCTGGAAGTGCCCCGGGTGTATGTGGTGGGGCCAGCTTACTTCTGGGCTTCCAGTGTAGCCATCGGGCGTGTCTGGAAGGGCGTTCATTATCCGACGGATGTGCTGATCGGCGCTGCGCTGGGTGTTGGCGTGGCCTGGATTGTACATCGGTACTGGTTGTAGTAAAAGAAAAAAGGCTGCCCGTGCCGGCAGCCTTTTTGAGTATCCCCCGTGTGTTTTATTGTCCATCTCCGACCGGTGCAGGGATCGGTTGTCTGGGCTCGTTCGCCTGTTGGATGCGGAAGCGCTCGATCAGCTGGCGCATCTGATGCACGTGCTGGTTGAGCATGTTGGCCGTGGCGGCCAGCTCCGACGTGGCACGCGAGACTTCGTTGGCCACCGACGAAATCTCTTCAACGCTCTGTGAAATCTGACTGCTGGTGGCCGACTGCTGTTCGCTGGCCGAGGCAATCTGGTTGATCATCAGCACCATCTGATCGATGGCCTGCAGGATTTCCCCGAAAGCGTGAGAGGCCTCATCGGCCAGTTTTAGACCGGCCTCTACTTCACTATTGCCTCGTGTCATGGAGTCGACGACTTCCCCGGTGTTTTGCTGAATCCGGGTGATCATCTGCTCAATTTCCTTGGTGGCGCTGGTGGTACGTTCGGCCAGCTTGCGCACCTCGTCGGCCACCACGGCAAAGCCGCGTCCCTGCTCGCCAGCACGGGCCGCTTCGATCGCCGCGTTCAGGGCCAGCAGGTTCGTCTGGTCAGCAATGCTGCTGATCACCTGAATGATTTCGCCGATCTGGGCGCTGGACTCCCCGAGGGCCATGACCTTCTGGGTCGAATCTTTGACAATGGTGGCGATGCGGTGCATACCCTCGGTCGTCTTACGGAAGATCTCTTCGCCACTGGCGGCCAACTCCGAAGCGCGTTTGGCCATGCGGTTGGCCTCGTGCGCATTTTGCGAGGAGGAAGCAATCGTCTGTGTCATCTCCTCGATGGCCGTGGCCACTTCCATTGTCTGCTGAGCCTGGTTGCTGGCCCCGGCGGACATTTCTTCGGCCGAGGTCGATACGTTATGGGCGACTTCCGCCAGCGCATTGCCGGTTTCATGAATTTCACGGACAAGCGCCGTCAGGTCTTCAATCATCTGGTTGATCTGACGCATCAGAGCGCCTACCTCATCGTCATCGGATACTTCAAGACGATGGGTCAGGTCACCGCGCGTAACGGCGGCAATGACCTGCGAAATCTGGCGGAAGCGTTCTTGCAGGCGTTGACTGGTTTCTTCAGCCTGCCGACGCAGGGCCTCGGCTTGCTTACGGGCGGCTTCGGCGGCTTCCTGTTGCTCGCGTAGCGCCTCCATGTTGCGTTCGCTGGCCTCGACCATAGCGTTGAAGGAAGCGGCCAGTTGCCCGATTTCGTCCTGCTGATCGATGTGGACGCGTACGCTCAGATCGCCCTGCTCAACCGCACGAGCAGCCTGACGTAGCTGCTCCACCGGGCGTACCACGGTACGCTGAACCACCACCAGGATCAGCCAGACAACCAGCGTGATGAAGGCGGCAATCAGCATCGACAACCAGAAGCCGGTGCGTTGCTGCGCCTGTACGGCTTGGGCAGGCAGCACCACCAGCACGCGTCCCAGTTGTTGCCCCTCAGCCCCTAATATGACCGGTGCCTGCGCCACCAGCACTGGAACCCCGGCCCGCGTTTTTGTCCAGTGCAGACGCGCTCCAAGGGTGGTATCTGCTGGCGCCGCTAGATCCTCAGGGCGAAGTATCTCCAGGTTACGGGCCGCTACCACGCTGTCTTCTTGATTGAAAAAGGCACCGGCCGTGGCATGACCTGAGGCTGTTGCCTGTTCAAGGGCCTGCTGCAACCCCTCGATGTCTTGCATGAGCAGAGCCAGGCTGTTCTTTTGGGCAAGCACCTGCGCCAGCAGATGCCCGCGTTGTTCAAACTCATGCTCGGTGACCCGGATGGAATACTGGGCGTAAATAAAGAAGGCGACAAACGTCAGCGTTGCCAGCCCGCCCAGGAACAGCACAAAGCGTCGGCGCAGGTTCATTCGGGTCAGCAACGCCCGCAGTGAATGGGTCCGCAGTTCCTCCATGACCAGCTATCGCTTCTGGTGAAACATGCTAATTCATCGCCAGGAAGGCTGTGCGATTCTGATACTTGTTCGGGATCGTGATGCCCATGGCTTCAGCCACTGCCTTGTTGACGACCAACTGGATGCCTCCCGCGTCTTTGCGCCAGGTAACGCAGGCTCCCTCTTTGAGCCAGGTTTCCGAAGGGGCAAACACTGGCATGCCTGCCTGCGTGGCACTTTTGATCAGAAAGCTGCGGGTAGCAGCCCGTCCCAGCAGTCCGCTCTCTTCCAGGATCCAGAGGGCCTCAATCTTGTGATCGCGCAACAATGTGCGAAACTGGGGCGCCACTTCCTGCAAATTGGACACCTCACCAACGATAACCTTGATGCCTGTGGCCGCAGAGGCGCGCTCCAACTGGGACAAGATCTGATTCCGACTGGTTGCGCTCTTATCCCAGATAACCCCGATCCGGCTGATATCTGGCTTCAGCTCTTTGATCAAAAAGAGCTGCTGGATGGGCGTGACATCCGATTCGTTAGCCGGCACCAGGACAAAGGCTGTGCTTAGCAAAAACGAAAATACTGCAACGAAGCGCATGGTACGCATGGCTTTTGGATGGTTGGTTAGGGCACACGGGGGTCATGGTTTTCCGTAGAATCGGCTGTTTGGACGGGCACTTAAATCAATGGACAGAAAAAATTGAGCTGTCAGACGAACAGCCAAATAAAAAAGGCGCCTGTCTTCTATAGATCAGGCGCCTTTCTTTGTAGCGGGGGCGGGATTCGAACCCGCGACCTTCGGGTTATGAGCCCGACGAGCTACCAGCTGCTCCACCCCGCGGTATTTTCCAAAAGCCGACCCTTTAACGTAGGCTACGAAAGGGAAGTTTCCGATACGTTCCAGAAAAGTGTTACAGGATTCGCACGACTTTCAAAGTACAGCATGTTAATTTTTTAAACCCGAAGGATGTCCTGAAGTCAAATCAGTCAAATCAAATGAAGAGGTCGTTGTTGTATCCGTTTCGCGCATTGCGGCCCCTTCCTGAAAAGGCCGCCGAGGTCGCATCCCCTCCTTATGATGTGGTGAGCACCGAAGAGGCCCGTCGGTTAGCTGCCGGCAAGCCCTGGAGCTTTCTGCACGTTATTCGTCCAGAAATCGACCTGCCGGAAGGTATCGACGAGCATGACGAAGCCGTCTACGCCAAGGGTGCAGAAAACCTGCGGCGGTTTCGCGAAAGCGCTCTTTTTGTACAGGACCCGACTCCGGCGCTCTACATCTATCGGCAGCAGATGGGGGATCACGTGCAGACCGGGGTGTTTGGATGTGTGCCGGTGGCTGCCTATGAGGATGGGCGGATCGTGCGGCATGAAAAAACGCGGCCGGACAAAGAGGGCGATCGTACCCGTCATATCCTGGAGCAGCGGGCCCATGCCGAGCCGGTCATGCTGACCTATGCAGATCAGGCTGCCATTGATGAACAGGTAGGCCGCGGTACGGAAGCGGCACCGTTATATGATTTTGTGGCCGACGATGGCGTACGCCACACGATCTGGAAGGTAGACAATCCGTCCACGCTACTGGAGGCTTTTCGGGGCGTGCAGCGCGTCTATGTAGCCGATGGGCACCATCGGTGTGCAGCAGCTGCTCGCGCGGCCAAGGTGCTGCGCGAGCAGGAGTCGGCCCGTGGGGACCTGGCCGAGTACGAGATCTTTCCGGCTGTACTCTTCCCGATGAGCCAGTTACGCATCCTGCCTTACCACCGCGTGGTGCGCCGGCTTCCTATGCCGCCCGAAGCATTTTTGCAGACGCTGGAAGCGCGTATGGAAGTGGTGCGACATGTGGAAGATCCCACGCCACCGGCTAAAGGAACCATCACGTTGTACCTGGACGGAAGCTGGCATCGGGTGGTGCTGCCCCCGTCGCAGCGGGCCACGGTGGCTGACCAACTGGATGTAGCCCGCCTGAATGAACACATCCTGGAGCCCATTCTGGGTATTACGGATCCGCGTACTGATCCCAATCTGGACTTTGTAGGGGGGATTCGAGGGCTCCAGGCGTTAAAGGAAATGGTCGATCGAGGTGAGGCGGCCCTTGCCATCGCCATGTATCCGACCAGCATTGAAGAGCTGATCGCCGTCTCCGATGCTGGACTGCTGATGCCGCCCAAGTCCACCTGGTTTGAGCCTAAGCTGCGCAGCGGTTTGCTCGTCCATGTTTTTGAATGAACCTGATTGAGAAAAGTGAGGACGGACCATGCAAGTACTGATTGCCGACAAACTGGAAGCGCGCTGTCTGGAAGCGCTTCAGGAGATGGGGTTGACGGTGCACAACCGGCCCGAACTGAAAAATGAAGCCTTGACAGAAGCGCTTTCTGCTCTGAATCCGGAGATTCTCGTGGTGCGGTCTACACGTGTGACGGCCGACATGATGCAAGCCGCACCGGCCCTGGAGCTGATCATCCGTGCGGGTGCCGGCTACGACACAATCGACGTGGCGGCCGCGTCCGATCGGGGCATCTTTGTGGCCAACTGCCCGGGGAAGAACGCGGTGGCCGTGGCTGAGCTTACCTTTGGATTGATCCTGGCGCTGGACCGCTTTATTCCGGAGAACGTTCTGGATGCTCGTCAGGGACGTTGGAACAAGGCTGCTTACAGCAAAGGGCGGGGGCTCAAGGGGCGGACGCTTGGGGTAATTGGCCTGGGCCATATCGGCCGAGAAGTAGTGCGGCGTGCCCGGGCCTTTGAAATGCCCGTTGTAGCCTGGAGTCGTTCGCTAACCGATGAGCTCGCGCACGAGCTGGGTGTCGTCCGAAAGAACAGTCCCCTAGAAGTAGCGGCTGAGGCAGATATTATAACGCTGCATCTGGCCGCTACACCGGAAACACGCCACCTGGCCAACCGAACCTTCTTTGAGGCGATGAAGCCCGGGGCTTACTTTATCAATACCAGCCGTAGCTCGCTGGTCGACGAAGAAGCCCTGGCCTGGGCGCTGGAACATCGAAGCATTCGTGCAGCACTGGATGTGATGGAGGGAGAGCCAGCAGAAAAAGTCGGCGCGTTTGCCCATCCACTGGCCAATCATCCACAGGTATACATTACGCATCATATTGGTGCCTCGACGCAACAGGCCCAGGAGGCTATTGCCGGCGAAGTCGTCCGCATTGTCAGGAACTATCTTGAGACCGGTCATGCACCCAATTGCGTGAATCTGGAGGTGCACTCGCCGGCCACACACCTGCTGACCGTACGCCATCTCGACAAGGTCGGCGTGCTGGCCTCGGTACTTGACGAAGTGCGACGGGCCAACTGGAACGTACAGGAGATGGAAAACCTGATCTTTGCCGGGGCGCGTGCCGCCTGTGCGCGCATTCGGTTTGACGGACGTCCGGACGAGGCCGTCGTGCAACGCATTGCGGCACTCCCGGACGTCCTGGCCGTTTCACTGATACCCCTTCATTGAGAAACCCACAAAAACAAAGAGGGAGCCATGACGCAACCTGTAGCCCTGCAAGCTCCG
>JALSJJ010000090.1 GCA_026989375.1 Rhodothermus sp. | reverse complement strand
CGGAGGGGAGGGGGAAGTCAGGAAAAAAACGCTTTGCTGCATGTCTGGCGTGGGTGCTGGGGTATGCCCCGCCGTAGAGTCCCAGAAGTTTTGCTCCCCCTCGAGGGGGAGCTGGCCCCAAGGGCCTGAGGGGGTGTGTGTAAAAGGCAGCGTTGCCGTCAAAGACAGCGTAGCGGCTAAATCGGCGGGTGTGATGGTTAGCCCCTCCCCCTGTCCCCCTCCCCGGAGGGGAGGGGGAAGTCAGGAAAAAGACGCTTTGCTGCATGTCTGGCGTGGGTGCTGGGGTATGCCCCGCCGTAGAGTCCCAGAAGTTTTGCTCCCCCTTTGAGGGGGAGCTGGCCCGAAGGGCCTGAGGGGGTGTTGGTTGGCCGTGCGCTGAAGGAAAGCTTAGCGGTTTAACCGGGCTGGGAAGCCCCTTCCCCGTGGAGAAAGACGGCAGTAGTATTTTCTCTCAGGCCTGGCCAAGAGAGCGGCCGCGCGGTGAATCAGGGAATGTATTTGTTTCCAGAAGGTCGGCTTTATTACTTTTGTCAGAACTCGGCGCGTTGTAAAAAATAGCCTTGCGATGCAACCACTGCGCTACGAAGCCGATGTGGTCGTTGTGGGTGGGGGATTGGCGGGACTGGTAACTGCGCTGGAGCTGCTCGAAAAGAACCGACGGGTGGTTCTGCTCGATCGCGACGAGCCGGAACGACTGGGCGGGCTGGCCCGGGAGTCGTTTGGTGGCGTTTTCCTGGTAGACACGCCCCACCAGCGGCGGCTGCGCATTCAGGACAGCCCGGAGCTGGCCTGGCGCGACTGGCAACGCTGCGCACGCTTTGGCCCTGAAGATCACTGGCCGCGGCAATGGGCGCGGCTTTATTGTGAACGATCCATCCCGCTGGTTTTCGAGTTTCTGGATCGCCTGGGCGTGCGTTTCTTGCCGCTGGTGAACTGGCCGGAGCGTGGACTTTACGAACCACTCAACTCGGTCCCACGCTGGCATATCGCCTGGGGTACGGGCCATGAAATCACCACACGCGTTATTGCGGCGCTGGAGGCGCATCCGAACCGCCGACGTCTGTCATTGCATTTCCGGCATGCCGTTACCGACTTCGTGCAGGAAGGCGGTCGTGTAGTAGGCGTTGCGGGTCGTGTGGAGCCGGATGGCCCCGCATTTGAAGCACGAGGAGAGGCCGTGGTGGTGGCTTCAGGCGGCATCTGCGGAGGAGATCTGCGTAAGCTTCGCGCAAACTGGTATCGTCCCTGGGGCGCGCCGCCCCGCAAGATCCTGAACGGTGCCCATCGCTATGCCGACGGCCTGCTGCACGACCGGGCAGCCGCACTTGGAGCCCATCTGACCCACCTGGATTTGCAGTGGCACTATGCGGCCGGTGTGCACCATCCGGCCCGTCGGCGCTCCGACGACGGGTTGAGCCTGGTGCCGCCTCGCTCAGCACTCTGGTGCAATGCGCATGGGCGCCGTATCGGTCCACCGCCTCTGGTAGGCTATACCGACACGCGCTGGCTGGTCGAGCAGATCCTTCGCCAGCCCGGACAGTATAGCTGGCTCGTGCTCAACTACAAGATTGCCGTGCGGGAGCTGGCCGTCTCGGGCTGTGACTACATGGAGGCATTCCGCTACAAAAAGCGCCTGCGCATGCTCTGGGAGCTGGTGCGGGGCAACCATCGGCTGGTGCGCCGGCTGATCGAGGAGTGTCCGGATGATTTCGTCGTGGCCGACACGCCCGAAGCGCTCATCGACGGCATGAACGCGCGCAGCCTGTTCGGGCTGCAAATAGACGGCGAAGGCATGCTCCGCGACATCCAGGCCTATGATGCGATGATCGCACGCGGACCGGCCTTCTTCAACGATGAACAGCTCCGGCGGCTGATGAACTTCCGCACCTATCGGGCCGATCGCCTTCGACTCTGCCGCTTTCAGCCGATCCTGGATCCGCGGGCACGCCCACTGATCGCGATTCGCTGTTTTATTTTGAGCCGTAAAAGCCTGGGCGGCCTGAAAACCAACCTGGAAGGGCAGGTGCTACGGCCCGACGATACACCGATTCCGGGGCTTTACGCTGTAGGAGAAGCGGCTGGCTTTGGCGGTGGAGGCATCCATGGACAGGGCTCCCTGGAGGGGACCTTTCTGGGCGGGTGTATCCTTACGGCCCGCATCACTGCCCAGCATCTGTAACCCAAACCACAATGCCATGCTAAAGAAAAGCGGCGCCTGGTTGATTCGATATGCCCTGGAGCAACTGCCGGTGCCCTTCACGTTTGGAATACCCGGCGTGCACGTGACGGAACTGTACGATGAGCTGGGGCAGAGCGAACGCGTGCGTCCCGTGCTCGTCACGCATGAAGGGGGAGGTGCCTTTATGGCTGATGCTGTCAGCCGGGTGGCACCGGATCGCATCGGTGCCCTGGCCATCGTGCCAGCAGCCGGTGCGGCGTTGGCCATGGGCGGACTCGGGGAGGCTTATCTGGCAGGCGTTCCGGTTCTGGTCGTCTCGGGCGGGGTCCGTACGGATGTGCCCTTTCGCTTTCAGCTCCATGAGATCGATCAGGAGCGGCTGGTGGGTGCCGTCACGAAAGGCTTCTGGCGGGTGACCCGACACGAAGAAATCGTTCCCACGCTGTTTGAAGCCTATCGGACGGCCGTCTCAGGCGTGCCCGGTCCGGTCTTTGTCGAGGTGCCGGTCAACGTGCAGCTCTTTCGCGGGGAGGTGTCGGAGCTGCCGGCCTTCACGCCGCCTTCGCCGCCGGAGGCGCCAGACGACGCCTTGATCGAAGCAGCGGCGCGTCTGTTGGCTGAAGCCGATCGGCCAGGTATCTTTGTAGGGTGGGGGGCTGTCGATGCGGCCGAGTTTCTGGTCGAGCTGGCCGAGCAACTGGGCGCCCCGGTGGCTACCACGCTGCAGGGATTGAGCGCCTTTCCGGGAAGCCACCCGCTACATGCCGGGATGGGTTTTTCGCGAGCGGCGGTGCCGGCAGCCGAGCATGCCTTCAAGGACTGCGATGTGCTCCTGGCCGTCGGGACGCGTTTTGCGGAGATTCCCACCGGCAGCTTTGGCGTGCGTGTGCCTGAGGCGCTCGTGCACATCGACCTGGACCCGCAGGTACTGAACGCTAACTACCCGGCCCGCGTGGCCATTGCCGGCGACAGCCGCGTGGTACTGCCTCGCCTGCTGGAGGCCCTGCGCGATCTGGACGTTGACCGGTGGGATCGGCGAGAGCACGTCGCGCGTCAGATCCAGACCGACAAGCAGGCCTATCGGGAAGCCTGGTACCGGCATGATAGCGGGGCGCGCGTCAATCCCATTCACTTTTTTGATGCGCTGCGGGCCGTGTTGCCCGACGAGGCCATCGTGACGGTAGACGACGGCAATCATACGTATCTGACGGCCGAGCTGTTTGAGGTGCGGCGGCCACGTACGCTTATCCTTCCGTCTGATTTTAACTGCATGGGCTATGCCGTGCCGGCAGCCATAGGCGCCCGACTGGCCCACCCTGACCGACCCGTAGTGGCTGTTGTGGGCGACGGCGCCTTCCTGATGACCGGGCTGGAGCTGCTCACGGCCCGACGCATGGGCGCAGGCGTAGTCTGCTGTGTTTTCCACGATGGCGAGCTGAGCCAGATCTCCCAGGGCCAGGAAATTCCCTACAATCGGAAGACCTGCACCGTGATCGGGGAAGTGCGGCTGGAAGGCATTGCTCATGCCGTGGGGGCTCGATACGTCCAGTTGTCGGGCGACAGGGAGGCACTTGAGCGGACGCTACGTGAGGCGCTAGCCTGGGCGCAGGGAGGGGAGGTCGTCATAGTAGATGTGCCCATCGACTACAGCCGCCGCACCCGTTTCACGAAGGGAGTGGTGAAGACCGTCCTGGAACGTTTTCCGACGGGCGACCGGCTACGCTTCGTTGGCCGGGCCCTCTGGCGTCGGCTGCGGGGGTAACGGATCAGTTCTCGCAGTTCATCAGGGTATCCGGCGGAAAAGCGATAAGCGCTGCGGCCGGCTCTGACATGCCCCGGTTGCTGTGGCCAATGCCGGGTACCGTCTGGAGTCCCCAACAGAAGGGCAGCTTTAACGAATCAGCCATCTGACGAGCCGTTCTGTAGAAGTTGAGGCCGCGGGCCAGCCGATGGGGGCCCTGCGCTCGCGCTTCCGGTGAGTTATTCAGGTAAGGGTCGTTGGGATCGGTATCCTCTTCACCCAGCAACACGATGAGGCGGCGTTGGAAGGCGCGGGCCAGCTCTTCAAGGCGGTCCAGCGGGCTACCTCCCAGCCCATAAGGATAGGCTACGTCCCATCTGGGCATTGTGTACCACCCAGTATTTGCTGCGATCAGTATGTTGGCATAGGTAGACGAGCGAAAAAGCGCGTAGCGGTGGACAAACTGGCCTCCTGCAGAGTGGCCATAAAGCGCGAAATGACTGGTAGTAAGACGAAGGGCACGGCGAACAAATTGAAAAAGGGAGTCGATCACGGTGAAAGTCCAGTAACGCTCGGGCTGAAAATGCCCGTTGTCGTCCTGCATGTTCCCCTGATGGTAGCCCCGGTTTGAGAATTGTTGTTTCGGAAAACGGGGAGCCAACACCAGAAAGTGGAAACGGCGGGCGTGAGGGATCCACTGGTCGCGATAGAGATGGGCATTGCGTTTTATGCCGTGCAGAACAATCACAATCCGGCCATTCGGGGGAAAATTTTCAGGCAAGTAATACCATACACGCAAGGGTTGTGGCAGGAAGGGGTAGGTGTATGAGAAGATCCCTTGGCCCGGTTGCAGCTCGGGGGGGTCGGAGGGGGCTACGGGAGTGGTAAGCTCACATCCAATAAGCAGGAAGGAATACAGAAGACCATGTTTGAGTCCGCTATGCATCGTAATTGCAGGAGGGCGTTCCGGTTGAAAATCTTTTAAGAAATTGTAAAAAGTAAATAGAAGTTGTTAAAACATTGCAAATCCTTACAGTATGACAATATACTATGCATAGCAAAAAAGCGCTTTTTGTAAAAATATTACACCTTTAAACGTGAGAGTGCCATGATTCAGCGGCTGCTGCAATGCATCGGGTTCTGGCTGGTATGGCCGGTGCTGGTATGGGCCCAGACCGGAACGATTCGGGGGACGGTGACGGATGCGACGACGGGGGACGTGTTGCCCGGTGTGAACATTGTACTACAGGAGCTGAATACCGGGGCGGCGACGGATGTGGATGGACGGTATGTTATACCGAATATTCCGCCAGGCGTCTATACGCTGGAGGCCCGCTTTGTGGGCTATCAGATTGAACAGGTGCGCGTAGAGGTGCAAGCAGGGGAGGTGGTCGTGCAGGACTTCGCGCTGGAGCCGGCTATGCTGGAGCTGGAGGAGGTAGTAGTGACGGGAACCGGTGGGCTGGCCCGGCGGCGGGAGATTGGAAATACCCTGGAGCAGATCACGGCCACGCAACTGGAGCGGGTAGCGATTTCGGACTTTGGTGACCTGATTCAGGGGAAAGCGCCTGGCATTACCGTGATGGAGAACTCCGGCCAGGTAGGGGCCGGTGCGACCATCCGCCTCCGGGGCAATAACTCGTTGATCAGCAATGACCCGATCATTTACATCGACGGCGTGCGGGTCAACCTCTACTATCCGGGCGACCCGGAGATGAACCAGGCGGCCTCGCCTCTGAACGATCTCAATCCCGAAGACATTGAGCGCGTAGAGATTGTTAAAGGGGCCGCGGCAGCCACGCTGTATGGCACCGAGGCGGCCGGTGGGGTGATTCAGATCTTCACGAAGCGGGGAGCACAGGGGCGGCCTGTCTGGCGTCTTTCCATCACACAGGGGTTTCACAATCTGGGGCATATTGGGCCCAAGGAAGACCCCAAAGGCCTCTGGATGAACGACTGCACGGAGTTTCCGGGGTGTCCGGAAGATGGCGACTGGCTGCGCAACGGACACATCCAGGACTACAGCCTCAGCGTGCAGGGCGGATCGAATCTGCTGACCTACTTCTTCTCGAGCCGGCTTAATATTGAAAACGGGGTGATCGATCCGCAGCGCAGCCAGATGTACACGATCCGAGGGAATTTTGGCTTTTCACCCTCTCCAAAGTTGAACATCCGCTTTAACAGTGCCTACACCTTCCGCCGGACGCGCTGGGTACCGGATGGCAACAACGCAGAGGGGCTGTTGCTGAACGTCATGCGTGGGCCTCGGGACTACACGCCGGATCATGACGACAGCAAGGTCCTGGAGATGAAGCTGTTCACGACCAACCATCACTTCTTGACCGGCGTGACGGTGAACTGGACCCCGACGCCCACGATGTTGCATCGCGTGACGGCCGGGCTGGACTTTGTCTCGCAGGACTATCAGGAAGAGCGCCCCTGGGGCTTTTTCTTCCGGCCGCTGGGCAACCGGGAGGCTGAGCAGTACAACTCCCGGGTGCTAACGCTGGAATACATGGGCTCCTATGACCGAGAACTCTCGGGCGATATTACCTCCAGCACTTCCTGGGGCGGTCAGATCTTCAGCCGCTCGTTCATCAACGTCTGGGGCTTCGGAGAGGACTTTGCGGGGCCTGGAGATAAGCTGGTCAGCTCCGGGGCCAAGACGCAGGCTGATGAAGATCGTGTAACGGTAGCCAGTGGCGGCTTCTTCATTCAGCAGCGCTTTGGCTGGCGGGATCTGGTCTATGTGACGGCCGGCCTGCGTGCGGATGGCTTCAGCACGTTCGGCGAGGACTTTGGCCTGGCCTACTATCCCAAGGTGCAGCTTTCCTTTGTAGCCTCCCAGCTTGATTTCTGGCCCCGGCGCTGGTGGGACTCGTTCCGGCTGCGCGCTGCCTATGGCGAAAGCGGACGAGCGCCCGGTCCCTTTGACGCGGTACGGACCTGGGATTCGGTCTCGGGCGACGAAGGGCAGCCGGCCGTTACCCCGGCCAACATCGGTGATCCCAAGCTGGGGCCCGAGCGCAGCCGAGAGATCGAGCTGGGCTTCGAAAGCCTCTTCCTGAAAAATCGGGTGCTGATCGACTTCACGTACTTCTTCCAGCGGACCTATGATGCGCTGATCCCGGTACAGCCGATTCCATCTCTGGGGTGGATCAACACGCAGCTTCGCAATGTAGGGGAACTGGAAAATAAAGGGGTCGAAATGCGGCTCCAACTGGCCCTGCTTCAGTCGCGCAATGTGCGCTGGGAGATCAGCGGCCACTACTCCACGAACCTGAGCAAGGTCCTGGATCTGGGTGGCCTGGAGAGTATCTATATCGGCTGGCGGCAGTACTATCGCGTGGGCTATCCGGCGCCGGCTTACTTCCATGATGTGGTGATCAATGGCGACGCGATCGGCGAAGAGCCCATCATGGAAGAACGCTACATCGGGCCGTCGTATCCGACGCGTATCTTTGGCATTGGGATGACGCTTACGCTCTGGCGCAACCTGACGATTGATGCGCTGGGCGAAGGACAGGGCGGACACGTGCTTTCGTCGGGCGTGGCCTACCAGAACACGCGTCGCCGCGTCTGGCCGCCCTGCTACGAGGTGCAGCAGAAGATTGAAAACGGCCAGACGGCCGATCTGCGCACCTACGACTGGGCCTTGTGTGACCCGAACTTCACAACCTATGGCATGTGGACCAAGCCGGCCGATTTCTTCAAGCTGCGGCACGTAACCGTGTCCTACCGGCTGCCGCGGCGTTTCCTGCCGCCTGGCCTGCGGTCGATGCGCATTGAGTTCAAGGGGCGGAATCTGCTGAAGATCACCGACTATCCAGGCATCGATCCGGAAGCATTTGAAGACGGCAGCCGAAGCTTTGCCGCCTTCCGGCAGGAATACTACAACCTGCCTCCCACGCGTTCGTTCACGGTGACGTTAAAAGCTGAATTCTAAAGTACGGAGGAGGTACCATGACGCGCCATAGATGGCTGGCAGTGATCCTGATCGTTGGTCTGGGGATGGGGGCGCTGCTGGGATGTGAAGAGGGGCTTTTCAAGGTGAAAAACCCGGGCCGCATTCTGGACGAAGACCTGAACACGGATCGGGCCCTGAATGCCGTGGTCGTGGGCATGTCGGCCGATTTTTCGGTCGTCTTTGACGACATTGCCTTTATCGTGGCGCGGCTGTCGGACGAGATGGAGGCCAGCGGCAGCTACTTCCTGTCGACGCGGGCACGCCACGGCATCATCGACTATCGCGACACGGATGCCTACTGGGAGGGCATTCAGCGGGCCCGTTTTGTGGCGGAAGATGGCCTGCGGCGCATGCAGGAAGTGCTGGGGGATGCCTTCAATGGGGACCCCCGCGTCGCCCGGGCCTATCTGTTTGCCGGGCTGGCCAACCGGGTCCTGGGCGAAAACTTCTGCCGCGTTGCCTTCGACGGCGGACCCGATCAGCCCAAAGAGGCTGCCTTTGAACGGGCTGTACAGTTCTTCACCGAGGCGATCAACCAGGCCCAGCAGGCTGGCACCGACGACATCCTATTGGCTGCCTATGGCGGACGGGCGCAGGCCTACGTAGGACTGGGCGACTGGAGTAAGGCTGTGGCCGACGCCCAGCGCGTTCCGACCGATTTTGTCTACTATGCGATCTACTCGGACAACTCGACCCGCGAGTATAACGTCATCTACCTGGAAACGCACCAGCGCCACGAAATGTCGGCCTATCAAACGCTGGCGCATCGCGTGGCCATGGAGCAGGGCAGCCCCGATCCCCGCGCGCCGTTTACCGACTGCCGGGAAGGGGATTGCCCGAATGCCCAGGGAGCTGATGGCAGCACGCCGCATCTGCGTCAGGAGAAGTATGCGGATCGGGGTGCAGATATTCCGGTGGTGAAAGGAACTGAAATGCGCCTCATTGAAGCCGAGGCTGCGCTTCGCAATGGCGATCTGGCCACGGCCCTGGCCAAGATCAATGAGGTGCGCGCGTTTTACGGTCTGGATCCCATCGATCCGGCCACCGTCTCAGGAGTGGGCGATCTGCGTAACGCGGACGAGAACGACGGCTGGTCGATCCTGGACCGGGAACGGCACCTGACGCTCTGGTTGGAAGGGCGCCGACTCTGGGACCTGCACCGCTGGAATCATCCCTTCCTGGAAGGGGGCACTATCGTCTATCCCGGCGTAAACCCGCGGGCTTCCTGCCTGCCGATCAGCCAGAGCGAGTGCCAGACCAACCCGAATATCGACCAGACCCAGAACTGTCAACCCTTTGCGGCCGGCGGCTGATTGCCGCTTGCCGGGATGAATAGCGGAAGGGGCCATGGTGGCTGCCACTATGGCCCCTTCTGGTACTATGGCTTTCGGTCGTCTGAACCGCCAGATCGGAAAAAACATGCGTAACCGGTACCGTTTTGTTGTTGGATTGACGCTGGGATTGCTGGCCACCAGCACGTGGGCCCAACCGGGCCTGTTCAGTCGGCTTCCTGCACGCAACATCGGGCCGGCCGGCATCGGCGGACGCATTCATGACGTAGAAGCCCTGCCCGACAAACCATCGACCATCTACGTGGCGGCCGCTTCCGGCGGTCTCTGGAAGACCACCAACAACGGGACGACGTGGACCCCCATTTTCGACGACCAGCCGGTCAGTACCTTCGGTGATCTGGCCATCGCCCCTTCCCATCCAGCGATCCTGTATGCCGGCACCGGCGAACAGAATAACCGACAGAGCACGTCGTGGGGCAACGGTGTCTATCGCTCGGATGATGGCGGCAAAACCTGGCGGCATCTCGGCTTGGAAGAAACGCGCCACATTGCGCGCATCGTGGTGCATCCGGAAAATCCGGACGTGGTGTACGTAGCCGCACTGGGAAACCTGTGGCAGGAAAGCGAGGCACGTGGGGTGTACCGGTCCGTGGATGGAGGACGCACCTGGGAGAAGGTGCTGTACGTGGACGCCTACACTGGCGCGGTGGATCTGGTCATGGACCCGCAGAACCCTCGGGTGCTGTATGCAGCCATGTACCAACGGATGCGCAAAGTGTGGGGGTTCAACGGAGGCGGTCCAGGCAGTGGCATTTACAAGTCGACAGACGGAGGGGATACCTGGCAGGAGCTCACCAACGGCATTCCGGCAGGCGATAAAGGGCGCATCGGGCTGGCCATTGCCCGCTCCAATCCGCAGGTTCTGTATGCTGTGATTGAGCACGCAGAGGAGGGCGGGGTCTATCGCTCAAGCGATGGCGGGGCTTCCTGGGAAAAGGTCAACGATCTGAACCCACGTCCCATGTACTACAGCCACATTTATGTAGACCCCAACAACGAAAACCGGGTCTATCTGCTGGCCGTCAACTTCTACAAGAGCGAAGACGGGGGACGCACCTTCCGCCAGATGCCCACGCGTCCGACCTACGACGTGGGGATTCACTCCGACTACCATGCGCTCTGGATCGACCCGAACAATTCAGCGCATTTCTTGCTGGCCGGCGATGGCGGGCTGTTCGAGACCTGGGACATGGGAGAGACCTATCGCAAGATCAATAATTTTGTTATCGCCCAGTTCTATGCGATCGGCGTGGACTGGCGCGAGCCGTTCTACTACGTTTACGGTGGCACGCAGGACAACCATTCCTGGATGGGCCCCTCAGCCACCCGTCGCTGGATCGGGATCATTAATGACGATTGGTCGCAGGTAGGCTTTGGCGACGGCATGTACCATGCGCCGGATCCCACCTCGCCGCGCTACCTGTACAACGCGGAGCAAAACGGGGAAGCCTATCGCGTCGATGCGCGGACGGGCGACATGTTGTATATCCGGCCAATCCCGCCGGAGGGCGAGCCCGCCTATCGGTTTGACTGGATCACGCCGATCGTGCTGTCGCGCTTCGACCCACGCACGGTCTATCTGGGCGGCAACCGACTCTTCATTTCCCATGACCGCGGGGAGACCTGGATCCGAACGCCGGATCTAACGCGGCAGATTGACCGGGACACCCTGAAGCTGATGGGGGTGCTCGGAAAGGATATTCGGCTGTCCCGGCATGACGGTGTGGCTTCGTTTGGTGAAATCACCACCATTTCCGAATCGCCGCTTTCTCCGGAGATTCTGTGGGTGGGCACCGACGACGGCAACGTGCAGGTGTCGCGTGATGGGGGCCGCACCTGGACCGAAGTGGGGCATAACATTCCGGACATCCACCTGCCCGGGCTTCCCTATGGACGCTACGTGAGCCGCGTGGTCGCATCACGCCGCGGTCCGGGTAGTGCCTATGTGACCCTGGACGGCCATCGGGAGGGCGACTTTGCTCCGTATGTGTACCGCACGGATGATTTTGGAC
The DNA here is from genome assembly GCA_026989375.1 of Rhodothermus sp. Lineage (GTDB taxonomy): Bacteria > Bacteroidota > Rhodothermia > Rhodothermales > Rhodothermaceae > Rhodothermus. Next base: position 9,038 of record JALSJJ010000090.1, on the reverse strand, counting down.
AGACCTGGATCGCGTTGACCGATGGACTCCCAGCGGATGGTTCCGTTCATGTGCTGATTGAACACCCCTTGAATCCCAGCGTGCTTTTCCTGGGCACGGAACGGGCGCTTTTCTACTCGCTGGATGCCGGGCAGCACTGGTATCGCCTGGACAACAACCTGCCGACCACGATTTACCGAGACCTGCTCATTCATCCCCGGGATCTGGATCTGGTCATTGGCACACATGGCCGGGGGATCTGGATCATCGATGATGTAGGGTTTCTGGCCGAGTGGTCGCCTGCGCTGCAGGAGAAGCCTGCGCACCTGTTTGCCATCCGGCCCGCGCATTTCTTCCATTACTGGAAGTCCACCTCCTATCGAAGTCAGGCAGCTTACGCGGGGGAGAATCGTCCTTTCGGGGCGCTGATCACCTATTATCTGAGTCGGCCGGTCGATAGCGTTCAGATTGACATTTACAACGCAGCCGGTCAGCGCGTGCGGCAGCTCAGCGGTCCGGGCGACGCCGGGAAGTTTTTGCGGGTCGTGTGGGACTTGCGGCATGAGCCGCCTCCTTATCGGGAAACGCGGCCGCAGCGCGAAGGACTGGTATACTCGGAACGCGTGTGGCCAGAGCTGCCGCGGTCGGTGACGCCCGTAGGTCCTTTTGTGGCGCCGGGCACGTATCGGGTAGTCCTGAAGGCCGGGGATTATGTGCAGGAGCGAAGGGTGCAGGTCAGGCCCGATCCCGAAATGCCCATTCCGGAGGCTGCCTATCGCGTTCGCGAAGCGTTTTTGCTGGACGTGCTGGAGCTGCAGCGGCGGGCCTTCAAGGCCGAGGAGGCCGTACGTGAACTGGAGCAGCAGTTGCGCCAGCGCGAGGCAGATGATGTTCCATTAGATAGTGTGCGGGCGCTTGGCCGCTCGATCCGGCAGGTTCGAAGCGCCCTGTACCGCCTGGCCGGCGTCTTCAACGGTCGGGGCGTGCGGCAGGGGTCGCTGTATCCGCCGGCTTCCATGCATTACGCGCAGAAAGAACGGCTGGAGCGCCGCCTGCGCACGCTGATGCAACGTCTGAACCAATACCGGCAACCGCAGAGGCAATGACCGTCGCCATGAGGGGACGAAAGGATCGGCGCTGCGGGTGGGTCGGCTGGCTGCTGGTCGGGCTGATCGTAGGCTGTGACGCTGCTCAGGAGCCGAGGCTGACCCCCCAGATTGTGGCCGGAAACCAGATGCTGGTCAACCAGCAGGTGAAAATTAAAAAGGTGGTAGCCCCGGCAGAGGGTTGGGTGGTGGTGCGTCGCATCGATCGGACGCCGCAGTTGGCCGGCGTGGCGGCGGTGACGGAAGGGACCCGGCTGAACCTGCCGGTGCCCTATGCGCTACCGCTGGGCGATTATGAAGCAGCCTGGTGTTCCGCGACGCTCTACCGCGACCTCGGGCGTCTCGGTCAGTTTGAACCGGACGTCGACCGTCCGTTTCTGGTGGACCAACAACCGGTGGAGGCCCGCTTTTTCCTTTTCAAAGGGGGAGAGGTAACGGACGGGTGGATCGTGGTGGACGATCAGGAGGTCGTTAACCAGACCGTACTGATCGAAGAGGTGGGGGTGGCAGAACCCGCCGATCTGGTCATTCATCGGGATGCGGGCAACCGACCCAAAGTGCCTGGCGTGATCGCTCGAAAACCCCTGGAGGCCGGGATTCATCGACAACTGGAGGTGAAACTCTTTCCTGAAGAGACCGTTGCCTGCGGGGAGCGCCTCTGGCCCATGTTGCACGTGCGTTCGGTGTCGGACAACCAGCCCTATGACATCGACAAGCCCATTATTATGACTTCCTTTGTCGTACTCTGTGCTTCGCCCTGAAGGCTGAAAAAAGCGAGGGGGCCCAGGTGCTGAACCGGGCCCCCTCGCCGGGCCAGCGTTCGCGCTCATACGTCGAAGTACAGCACGAATTCGTAGGGATGCGGGCGCATCCGGAGCTGCTGCACCTCGTTGTCGTACTTGTACTGAATCCAGGCTTCAATGACATCCTCCGTAAAGACGCCGCCCTGCAGCAGGAATTCGTGGTCCTTTTCCAGCGCTTCAAGCGCTTCTTCGAGCGACTTGGGCGCCTGGGGCAGGGCCGCCTGCTCTTCCGGCGACAGGTGATAGATGTCCTTGTCGATGGGCTGGCCTGGATCAATCTGGTTCCGGATGCCGTCCAGGCCGGCCAGTAGCAGCGCCGAGAAGGCCAGGTACGGATTGCAGGACGGGTCCGGGAAGCGGGCTTCAATCCGTTTGGCCTTGGGGCTGTCCGAGTAGACGGGGATGCGGATGGCGGCGCTGCGGTTACGTGCCGAATAGACCAGGTTCACCGGAGCCTCGAAGCCCGGCACCAGCCGGCGGAAGGAGTTAGACGTCGGGTTCGTGAAGGCAATGACCGCCGGGGCATGGTGCAGGATGCCTCCGATGAACCAGAGGGCCTCCTGGCTCAGGCCCGCATAGCCGTCTCCGAAGAACAGCGGCTGCTCGTCTTTCCAGAGCGAGATGTGCGTGTGCATGCCCGAGCCGTTATCGCCGAAGATCGGCTTGGGCATGAAGGTAACCGTCTTGCCGTACTTCCAGGCGGTATTTTTGACGATGTATTTGTAGTTCAGCAGCAGATCGGCGCACTTCAGCAGCGGCTGGAAGCGAAAGTCGATTTCGCACTGGCCGCCGGAGGCTACCTCGTGGTGCTGGCACTCCACCGGAATGCCGATAGCCTCCATGTGCAGCACCATCTCGGCGCGCAGGTTCTGGAGTGAGTCGGTGGGGGGTACCGGGAAGTAGCCGCCCTTGGTGGTGGGTTTGTAGCCCAGGCTGTCGTGCCGTCCCCGGTTCCAGGCACCCTCGTCCGAGTCGATCTTGTAGAAGGCCTGGTTGGGGCCTTCGTCGAACGAGGCGTGGTCGAATACGAAAAACTCTGCCTCCGGTCCGAAGTAGGCCACGTCGGCGATGCCCGACTGCTTCAGGAACTGCTCGGCGCGGCGGGCGATGCCGCGGGGGCAGCGCGGAAAGGGCTCCAGCGTGCCCGGCTCGTGGATCTCGCCGATGAGCACGACCGTCTTGTGCTGGAAGAACGGATCGATGAAGGCGGTTGTCGGATCCGGAATCACCAGCATGTCCGACTCGTGAATGCTCTTCCAGCCCCGGATCGACGAACCGTCGAAGCCCACGCCCTCATCGAAATGATCGGGTTCGAACTGGTCGGCCGGGATCGAAAAGTGCTGCTGCTGGCCCAGAAAGTCGACAAAGCGAATGTCGACCATCTGTGCCTTTTCCTTCTCGATCAGCTCAAAGACCTTCTGAATGACTTCCTTCCGGGTTTCCACCGGTATTTCGGCAATCAGCGGCGGTGCCATGGGTGTTTCGGGTTTGGTGATCAGGGGTGGCCCTTTTTTAATAAGCTGGCGGCAATATAGCCCATATAAACTTAGGTGTCAATAGGATATCTTCTTAAAATTATAGATAATCAATGAACATGCCTAATTTTTAAAATGGCAATAGACAGGACAAAAAAAGACGCTGGAGGGAAAGAAAAGACCTGTCGGCGGCAATTTTTGCAGGCGTCCGGTGAGGTGCGTTACTCATGGCGCTGGACTTCGACCAGATCGACCCGGGCGGTCCGACGGGTCGGAAAGTAGCCGGCAGCCAGGCCGATCAGCGTCAGCAGGCCGATGGTCAACAGGGCGATTGGTGCAGAAAGGACGGGATTGGCCAGAAATTCCAGGGCGCCTTCTTTTGCTGGTGGAATGTAGTACAACTTCGACGGGCAGTCAGGTGGTGAGCAGGCCAATGGCTCCCCTGGTGAACGCGATATCAAGAACTATTGCCCGGGGTGACGATGGAAAGTTTTTCTGTTGTTTGACCATCGTCCGAAAGAAAGCAAATAGCACAGCCCGTATCGCCCGGAAACCAGAGCGGACGTTTCATGGCTTGATCCCAGAAAGTCTTCAGCCTGGCGGTTTACCTGTACGAAAGCCTTTCGGCTGGGTCACGGGCCATACGAAGGGATGATATGGACTTGACAGGACATCGCGCTTCACTTACATTTTGGGATAAAATATTATTGAATCCTCTTTTGTTAACTTACAGAAACTCTGGCCATGCAGCCTGATCATCCCCGTCTCCGTGAATGGCGTCACCGATTGCTCTGGTGGATGGGGGGCCTGCTGCTGTTTGAGACGCTGAGTGGGCTCGGCATCTACCTGTTGCCTTTCAGTGTGCCCAGTCAGTTTATCGTGCTGCTCCACACGGCAGGCGGGCTGGTGTTCACGGTGCCTTATGGCTGGTACCAGGTGCGGCACTGGTGGATCTACCGGCGCATGCCCTGGAATCATCTCGTGGTGCTGGGCTATGCCGGGATGGGCGCGACGCTGGTGGCGATCGTTTCCGGATGGGTCCTGACGGTACAGGCGCTCTGGGGAACGCGCATTCACTACGGCTGGAGCCGGGTGCATCTCTGGGCTACCTTTGTGTTGATCGCCACGGTGGTGCCGCACGTGGTCTGGATCATGGTGCGCGACCACCGGGCACGCAAGCGGGAAGCGATCCGTCCGGTGCTGAGGGCGCAGCGTCACTTTTCGGTCGCGGTGACCGGTCTGACGCTGGGGTTGTTTGTTGTGGCCGTGGCCCTGGCTTATGTCTATCGGGCGCCGGCGCGCTACATGGATCTGCCTTCGGATTACAGCTATCTCTACGGGCCCGATCGCCCCTTTGCACCGAGCCTGGCGCGCACCGAAAACAACAAGGCCATCCCTGCCGAGATGCTGGGAGGCTCCGCCTCGTGCGGACGTTCAGGCTGCCACGAGCAAATCTATGAAGAATGGCTGCCCAGCGCGCACCGCTATTCGGCGGCCGATCCACTCTTTCGCCGGGTACAGCACGTCATGGGGACGCAGAACGGGGCCGAATCAACCCGTTACTGTGGCGGCTGCCACGACCCGATCTCGCTTTTCAGCGGCACGAAAAATCTGTTTCGCGACGATCTGACCAATCCCGTCGGGCTGCAGGAAGGGGTTTCGTGCGTGACCTGCCATGCCATTCAGGAGGTGGACGTGCGGGGGAACGCAGATTATGTGATCCATGCCCCGGAGCCGTATCTGTTCGAGCGGGACACGAGCGGGGTCGGTATGTGGATCAGCAACTTTTTGATTCGCTCCTATCCGAAGCATCACGTGGAGAGCCTCAGCCGTCGCATGTTCAAAAGCCCGGAATTCTGCGGTGCCTGTCATAAACAGTTCATCGATGAGGAGATCAACAACGTGGGTTGGGTGCAGCTCCAGAATCAGTACGACAACTGGCGTAAAAGTCGGTGGAATCATCCAGGCGATCCTACGAAGACCATTGAGTGCCGGGAGTGCCACATGCCCCTGGTCGATTCGTTCGATCCGGCCCGGGGCGACGCGCTCGACTACAACCGCTCACCCGAGGACGGCAAGCATCGTAGTCATCGTTTTCTGGGCGCCAACCAGTTTATTCCGGCGCATCTGGAGCTCCCGGGCGGCCGGGAGCATGCCCGACTCGTCGAAAAGTGGCTCCGAGGAGAAATCGAAGTGCCGGAAATTGCCGACAAATGGCGCCGTGGGCCGGTCATCCCTATCCAGGTGCTGGCACTGAAGCGCGCCCGGCCCGGCGAACCGATTACCGTCGAGGTGGCCCTGCTGAACAACAAGGCCGGACATGACTTTCCGACCGGTCCGCTGGACATCATCCAGGCATGGGTCGAGTTGGTGGTGACCGACGAGCAGGGCCGGGAGGTGTTTGCCAGCGGACGGCTCGACGACCGCGCCTTCATCGAACCGGGCTCCTTTGTCTTTAAAGCAGAGCCCGTGGACCGCTACGGCAACCTGATCGATCGGCACAACCTCTGGGAGATGGTGGGCGTGCGCTATAAACGGGCCCTGTTTCCGGGCTATGCCGATCAGGCCCGTTACACGTTTACGGTGCCCTCTGGCGTCCGTCAGTTGCACGTAAAGGCCCGACTCTGCTACCGGAAGGTGAACCAGTTCTTGCTCAACTTTCTGTTTCCGGACACCACCTTGACGGCACCGGTGACCGAACTGTCGGCCGATTCCACCATCATTCAGGTGATGCCGTAGCAAAATGGGGCGACTTTCCCGTAGAAAGCGTCGGGCGTTGTGGGCACTGGGGGTGGCCCTCGCGGGAGGCCTGGGCGGCGGGGTACTGGTCTGGAGCATGACGGATACAGACGAGGTTCCCTACCGTCCCGGTGAGCAGGTCGAAGGGGTGGTAGCGCGCCTGGAACGGACGCTACCGCCAGATTATCCTCGGGTTACGTTCACGGACGTAACGGAGGCGGCGGGCATTCATTTCCGGCATTTTGCAGGCCGGCGCACCAGCCAGATTCCGGAAGACATGGGCTCCGGCGCCGCCTGGGGCGACTACGACCGGGATGGCTGGCTGGATCTTTATGTCGTGAGCACCATCGGTCCGCTCTCGATGACACCCGAGGAAGGACGCCAGGCCGGTACCTGCAACCGCCTGTTTCACAACAACGGAGACGGCACGTTCTCAGACGTCACCGAAACGGCCGGTGTGGGCTTCTGCGGCTGGGGCATGGGAGCCGCCTGGGGCGACTATGACAACGACGGCTGGCCGGATCTGGTGGTGACGGCCTTCGGCCAGAACGTGCTCTACCACAACAATGGCGACGGAACGTTCACGGACGTAACCCGGAAAGCCGGCCTGGCCGGTCCGGAAGGCTTCTGGACCGGCGCTTCCTGGGGCGACTACGACAACGACGGCGATCTCGACCTCTACATTATGGGCTACGTTCGCTACGTGCCTGTCCGCAACGATTCCACCACGCTGGGCTTCGACATTGAAAACCCACCGGGGATCAATCCTTCTACGTTTGAGCCTGAACGCAACCTGTTGTATCGCAACAACGGAGACGGCACCTTTACCGAAATAGCCGTCCGCGCTGGCGTGGCCGATCCTGATGGCAAAGGGCTCAGCGCCGCCTGGGTGGATCTGGACGAAGACGGGTGGCTCGATCTCTACGTGGCCAACGACGTGTCGGATAACACGTTCTTCCGAAACCGGGGCGATGGTACCTTCGAAGACCTGAGCTACCCGGCACTGGTGGCGGACTACCGGAGCTCGATGGGCATTGCCGTCGGCGATTGGGACGGCGATGCGGATTTCGACCTGTTCCTGACGCACTGGGTGGCTCAGGAAAATGCCCTGTACACCAATCTCCTGCGCGAACAGGGCACGCTGCGGTTTCGCGATGAGGCCGACCAGTTCGGGCTCGGACAGATCTCGCTCGACTATGTGGGATGGGGAACCTCCTTCTTCGACTATGACAATGATGGGCGGCTTGACCTGTTCGTAACCAATGGCAGCACGCTCCAGCAGCGCGATCAACCACATCAGCTCGTGCCCCAGAAGGACTTACTCTTCTGGAATCGGGGCACAGATGGCTTCTACGAGGTGTCGGCCGTCAGCGGCAGCTTCTTCGATTCGCTCTATGTGGGACGCGGCACCGCCTTCGCGGACTACGACAATGACGGCGACGTGGACATTTTCGTAGTGAATCACAGCGGCCGGGGTGTACTGCTCCGCAACGATGGCGGCAACCGAAACAACTGGCTGGAGGTAGCGCTCGAAAGCCGTTCCTGCAACCGAATGGCGTTGGGAGCGCGGGTACGCGTGGTGGCCGGCGGTCAGGTGCAGGTGCGACAGATTGGCGCGCAGAGTTCCTACCTGTCGCAAAACAGCCCCGTCGCTCATTTCGGACTGGGTACGGCCACGCACGCTGACACGGTCGAAGTGGTCTGGCCGTGCAACGGGCGCCGCCAAGTACTGACCGATGTGCCGGCCCGCCAGATCGTGCGTATCGTCGAAGACCCAATGACCTGAAGCGCGCAGAAACAATGTGGCAAAACCTGCTCAAAGGGCTTGGATGGCTCGGGGTGATCCTGATTACGGGATGCACTTCACATACGGCAACGCCGGAGTCGGTCGATGCAACGGAAGCCGAACGGAATCGCGTCGTCCAGTTCTGGAAGCTGTATCGTGAAGCGACGCAGCGACGTCTGAGTGGCGAGCTGGAGACGGCCGCCACGCTCTATCGGCAGGCGCTGGCGCTCGACAGTCTGCATGAAAATGCGCTTTACTATCTGGGCAACACCTACCTGGAGTTGGGGCGTCTGGAGGAGGCCTATCGGGTTTGGCAGCGGCTGGCCGCCGCACACCCCCGGAGCAACCGGGCCTTCATGCAGCTCGGGCGTCTGCAGATGTGCTATCCGGAAAGTCCATTGTTTGATCTAAAAGCGGCCCGCGCTTCCTTTGAGCGAGCCCTGGCGTTGAACAAGGACAGCGGACCGGTGCTGCATCTGGGCGAGGTGGCCTTACTGGAGGGACGTCTGAAAGAGGCCGACCGTCTTTTCGACAAAGTGCTGGCGATGAATTTCCGCAGCGTACCGGCCTACGTGCTGAAGGCCTATCTGGCCTGGCGGGCAGGGGACTCGCAGACGGCTCGCCTGTTGCTGGAAAAAGCCCGGCCGTTCGCCCGACCGAAAACCGATGCCGCCCGCCTGCAACTCGAAGAGGGCAACACCCGCACCGGACGCGCACTGGTGTCGGAGGAAGCCATCACGTGTCCCCTGCTGGCCTTCGACGAGATGGCACTGGCCGACACCAGTCGCGCCCTTGACCCGGATCGATTCCTCCGGCCGCTGGCCGAACGTCTGGCAGGGTTGTCCCTGTAAGCATGCGCAAGGGACACCTGTTTTACCAGGTGCAGGGCACATTCCACGGATTGCCCTCCATCGCCTGGCCCTCAAAGCGGCCCTGCACCCAGAGCGTATCAAACGAATTCAGACGACTCCGCGGGGCAAACTCCGGCAACGGACTGGTCCGCCGCACCAGCTCGGCCCGAAACCACCCCGCATACCAGGCCCGCGCCGAGTCAATCTGCGTAAAGTGCACCTGGTTCCAAGTGGTATCGGCACTCAGCACAAACTGCGCAAGCCGATACGGAGCATCGTACTCTTCCAGCGTAAGCCGG
>JALSJJ010000089.1 GCA_026989375.1 Rhodothermus sp. | reverse complement strand
GGCTTTCTTCAGCCAAGCTGCCCTCCCCTTCTTTCTGCCGATCGGTGTATATTGTGCCGTTCCCTGAAACAGCAGAGTGATCGCCATGAAGACGCGTTGGCATTTGTTATTGCTGGGGTTGCTGCTCGGCGGAAGTCTGCAGGCGCAGCCCACCGCTTTTGCCCCGCTGGATCTGCCGGCTCCTAACGCCTATCGCACAGCTTCGGGGGAGCCCGGCCCGGACTACTGGCAGCAGCGCGTCGATTACGTTATCCGGGCAACGCTTGATACGACGACGCACCGTATCACCGGCTCCGAAACAATCACTTACACGAACAACGCCCCGGTGGCCCTGCAGGAACTCTGGCTGCAGCTCGACCAGAACCTGTTTGCCGCCGGAAGTCTGGGCGACGCGCTGATCGAGCCCGGCTCGCGCTGGCGGGGCGCCTTTGAGGGCGGCGGCTTTCAGATCACGCGCGTTGAGGTGGTGCAGAACGGCCGCCGGTACACGCCGCACTACCTGATCGACGACACCCGCATGCGGGTCGACCTGGACGAGCCGTTGCCTGCGCAAGGCGGCCAACTGCAACTGGAGATCGACTTCAGCTTCATTGTACCGGAGTACGGCGCCGACCGCATGGGCCGCCTGCGTGTCGAGCAGGGCACCGTCTATGAAATCGCCCAGTGGTATCCGCGGCTATACGTCTTCGACGACGTGAACGGATGGAATGTCGCCCCTTATCTGGGCCAGGGCGAATTTTACCTGGAATATGGCAATTTTGAGGTGGAAATCACGGTGCCCCGCAACTTCATTGTGGTGGCCACAGGCGTGTTACAGAATCCCGACGAAGTACTGACGGCCACACAACGCACCCGCCTGGAACAGGCCCGCCAAAGTGCCGAAACGGTACACATCATTCGGCCGGACGAAGTCGGCCACCCCGAGACGCGTCCGGCCGGCGAAGGGCCGCTGACCTGGCGTTTCCGGGCCGAAAACGTACGCGATTTCGCCTGGGCGGCCTCGCAGGCGTTCATCTGGGATGCGGCCTCCTGGCGGGATGTGCTCGTGATGTCGGTCTATCCGCAAGAAGGGCTCGGCACGCCCGAGCAGCCGGGCTGGGAACAGTCCACCCGTTACGTACGCCACAGCATTGCCCACTACTCGGAGATGTGGTATCCCTACCCTTATCCGGTGGCGATCAACGTGGCGGGCATTGTGGGGGGCATGGAGTACCCGATGATCGTATTCTGTTCGGTGCGGGCACGAGGCCAGGGCCTGTTTGGCGTAACCGACCATGAATTCGGCCACACCTGGTTTCCTATGATGGTGGGCAACGACGAACGCCGCTATGCCTGGATGGATGAAGGGTTCAACACGTTTATCAATTACTATTCAAATCAAGCCTTCTACGGTCAGAAGGCGCGACGCCTGGAGCGCTTGCAGCCCGACTATATTGTGCGGCGCATGCAGGATTCGCTGGTGCATCAGCCCATCATAACCTATCCGGACCAGATTCGGCCGCAGGCGCTGGGCTTTGTCGCCTACCGCAAGCCAGGATTCGGTCTCCGGTTGCTCCGCGAATACGTGCTGGGACCGGAACGCTTCGACCGTGCCTTTCGCGCCTACATCCGCCGCTGGGCGTTCAAGCACCCGCAGCCGGCCGACTTCTTCCGCACTATCGAAAACGTGGCTGGCGAGGATCTGGACTGGTTCTGGCGCGGATGGTTCTACACGACCGATCTGCTGGACCAGGCCATCGACAGCGTACGCGTGGCCGACGGGCAGACGCGCTTGTATCTGCACAATCGGCAGGGCCTGGTCTTCCCGGTCGTCGTCGAAGCCACCTATGCCGACGGCCGGAAGGTTCGCTATCGTTTCCCTGTTGAGCTCTGGGCGACCGGTGCCCGCCAGACCGTTGAAATCCCGGGAGAAGCCATCCAGGCAGTTCTGGATCCGGATCAGTTGCTTCCCGATATAGACCGGGCCAACAACGTCTGGCCTGCGCATACCTCCACCAAGTAGAGGCCGGGCGACTCCGTTCGGAGTCGCCTCTTTTTATGGCTTTACCTGTAAAACAGCGGCATAGCAAACGATGAGTGGGATCGCATTCCTTCGAGGCATTTTGGGGTTGACCGTTATTCTGGGATTGGCCTACCTGCTTTCCAGTGACCGTCGTCACATCAACTGGCGCACGGTGGGCGCTGGTTTGCTCCTTCAGATCGCCCTGGCCGTCTTTATTCTGAAAGGCGAGGAGATGGGCGCCTGGTTTGCACCGCTGGGCTGGCCCAAGGCATTCTTCGCCTGGGTCAGTTCATTTTTTGTCCTGGTGCTCAATTTTACCACCGAAGGCGCCCGTTTCGTCTTCGGGAATCTGGCGCTCAGTCCGGGTACCGAGGATAGTATGGGCTTTTTCTTCGCCTTTCAGGTGTTGCCCACTATCATCTTTTTCAGCTCGCTGATGGCCGTGCTCTACCACCTGGGCATCATGCAGCGCATCGTGCAGGGCATGGCCTGGCTGGTCAGTCGCACGCTGGGCACCAGTGGTGCCGAATCGCTCTCAGTCTCGGCCAACATTTTCGTTGGTCAGACTGAAGCCCCGCTGGTCATTCGGCCCTATCTGGAGAAAATGACCCGCTCGGAGCTGATGGCCGTGATGACGGGAGGGATGGCGACGATTGCGGGGGGCGTCATGGCCGCCTACATTCAACTGCTGGGCGATCCCTATGCACAAGCGCGTGGGTTGGCCCTTGATGTAGCCCGGTTGCAGTTTGCCGAGCACCTGCTGGGAGCCAGTGTAATGGCGGCGCCGGCCGCTCTGCTTCTGGCCAAGATGCTGATCCCGGAGATTGGTCAACCGCTCACGGCCGGTAGCGTGCGTGTCTCCATTGAACGCACGACTCGCAACGTAATCGATGCGGCCGCTGCCGGTGCCTCTGACGGGCTGAAGCTGGCGTTGAACGTCGGCGCCATGCTGATCGCCTTTATTGCGCTCATCGCTATGCTCAACTACTTCCTGGGCTGGACTGGCGGCCTGGTGGGTGTTGAGTTATCGCTGGAGCGCCTGTTCGGTTGGACGCTGGCACCAGTAGCCTGGTTGATCGGCGTGCCCTGGAGCGATGCGGCCCAGTTCGGTGCACTCGTAGGGACCAAGCTGGTGGTCAACGAATTTGTGGCTTATCTGAATCTGGCCACCCTCATCGGCCAGAACGCGCTCTCGGAGAAAGCCACCGTGATGGCTACGTTCGCGCTGTGCGGCTTTGCCAACTTCTCGTCCATTGCCATCCAGATCGGTGGCATTGGCCCGTTGGCACCTTCGCGTATCTCCGAACTGGCTGCTTTGGGGCTCCGCGCCGTGCTGGCCGGCACGCTGGCCAATATGATGACGGCTACGATCGCGGGCGTGCTGATCGGCTGATCAGCCTTCCGGGATCTGGTAGCGAATGTTGAAACGCACCCAGGAAGGTACAGCGACCCATTCAGCGCCACGACGCACGTAGGCCGGCTGCCAGCGCATCTGCGCCGTAGCCTGCATCGCCAGCCGGTCGAGCACCGGATGAACCCCTTTAAGCAGCTTAATTGCCTGGGGGTATCCCTCGGTGTCCAGATAGACCTGCATCTCAACCTTGCCGGCGATGTCCTGTTCAATCAAACTGTCAGGATACACAACAGGTACGTCCACTCCCAGCCGCGTGATAGGACGAGGCTCGCGGAAATATCGCTGCAGCTTGCGATAGCTTTCCTGACGCAGCCGGTCCACTTCGGCCTCCAGGTCGCCGGAAATCGACGTCTGCGCCAACTCAGAGGCAATGTGCTGGTCGAAGAGCGAATCGATGATTTCGGGCTGCACGCGAAACAGGGGCGTCAGGCTACGTCGTACGGCCTGCACCAGCACTTCGCCGGCGGCATATGTTCGCGAAACCGAGGCCATTGGTACACCCTCCAGCCCCATGGCGGTCAGCGACGTCAGATCACGAAACGCCCGCGTCGTGTCCACCCCCTGACGCCACCAGCGCCCATCGGCCGCCAGCCATCCCTCGGGAGGCTCCAGCGAAGTGGACGAAGAACGACAGCCCAGCAGCATCAACAGCAGCATCAACAGTAACGGACGAAAACGCATGAGCATTGGATGATCAAAAGGTTGGCTAAAAAATCCACATTCGGCCAGCAAAAATACGCGTTACCCCTCAGAAGCACAAATGCCGGACGTCAGGATTCCGTAGATTCGGTCGATGGAGAGGATTCCAGATGTTTGGCCAGCCGCACAAAGTAGCGTCGCCGATCCATAGCCACCACCCGTACTCGACTGCCGGCAGCAATGTACTGCCCTTCGGTAGCGGCCTCAATACGCTCCCCCTCAACTTCCACAATACCCACCGGGCGCAGTGGTGTCACGGCAACGCCCTCTTTGCCCAGATAACGGGCCCGATACGCCCCGGGTCGATCCGCCGCCGTATCTTTCAAGGATGTAGCCAGCACGAACTGACGCCAGGCGCCGCTACGCCAGAGAAGCAGAAACAGCAGGCCGCCGGCTGCCAGCGTACCGACCAGCACAGACAATCCGGCCACCCACCCGGAAGCCGTAAAGGCATAGCCCAGTCCGAACAATACGAGCCCCACCCCCACGATCCCCGCGATGTTCATCCCGGGAATCAAGTACACTTCGGCCACGATTAATGCCAGGCCGATCAGAATCAAGGTGATGGCAAGCAGCAGTTCCAAGGCTCGTGGGCCGTTTGCAAACGTTCAAGCGATCTTACGGGGCAACGGTCTGACCTCAATACGGCGTCCCTGTACCCGCACGACTTCAACAGGCGTGCCAGGTGCCACGAACTGGCCAGACGATACCACATCGTAACGTTTTCCTTCAATTTCAACCATACCGGCGGGCCGCAGCGGCGTAATTGCCTGTCCCTGTTTCCCTACCAGCTGTTGTTTGTCGGTGGCTGCAGCCGTATAGCCCTGCGTGCGCGACAACCCGCTCCCCAGCACCAACTCCTGAAAACGCCGCGTGCGCGGGATGTAACGTCCCAGTACCACAGCGCTTATCCCTACCAGCACCAGCGCACTGACCAGCGTAGCAATAGCCCGCGCAATCTGCTGCGCCGAGGGAAACGACAATCCTATGTTACCGATCAGCGCCGCCAGTAAGCCTACCAGCATGAACAGGATCCCGGCAATGCCGGCAATACCGAAGCCGGGAATCACCAGCAGCTCTACCAGAAGCAACCCAACCCCTACCAGAAAAAGCAATACCTCCCAGAATTCAACCAGGCCGGAAAGATAGTTCGGCGCAAAAAAGAGCAACGCACCCGCTAACGCGATCAGCCCGGAAAGTCCCACCCCTGGTGTCTGCAGTTCAAAGTAGAGTCCGCCCAGCATCATCAGCAAAAACAGGGTCTGCAGCACGGGCGACGCCAGCACCCGCAGCACCCGCTCAGTGCCCGTCTGGGCAAAGGCCACGATCGGATGTGGGCCGTATCCCAGCACCTGCAGGACTTCGTCGATTGATGCGGCAATGGCATCGGCCACGCCCAGCCGCAGCGCTTCCTGTGCCGAAAGCGTCAACACTTTGCCTGCCGGTACCACTCCCTCAATCGCTACGTCCGGATCGACCATGGCCTCGGCAATGCGCGGATCACGCCCGTTCGCCTCGGCCGTCGCCCGCATCAACCCACGCATATAGCTCTGGTATTTGTCTGGTGCTGCCTCACCCGTTGTGCCTTCGACCACGGTAGCCGCGCCCATGGAAGCGCCCGGCGCCATGACGATACGGTCACAGGCATATGCAATCAGGGCACCGGCCGAAGCCGCATTTTTGTCAATAAAAGCAATAGTGGGTAGCGGTGTATCCAGGATATGCTGACGAATCTGATCGGCTGCCGTTACCAGCCCCCCGAACGTGTCAATGTGAAATACAATGGCCGCGGCATCGGCCGCCTCCGCTTCTTGGATGGCCCGACCAATGTACTGCACCAGCACCTTATCGACCATGCCTTCTACCGCTACCACATAGACCGGCCCTTCTGAAGCACGGCTGGCTGCACTGAGGCCCGACCACAGGGCCAGCAATCCAAGGCATATCCCCCAGAGACGTCGCATAACAGTCGGCCTTTGCCTGACTTCTCTTCCACCTACGCAAAATTTTTCAGGAAGGTTCACGCATCTGCCGGTTATTCGACGCGTCCCCGCGCCAGCTGGTAGATATGCTTACGGACGATCTCTACTTCTTTGAAATGACGGTGCACGAAGTCCTCAAACCCCTTCCGGTTCCAGAACTGCACATGTCCCGGATCGTCGCTAACGCCCAGCCACTGCCCGAGCACGTTCAGCCACTGAAAATACGGCTCCAGTGGCACTGTAAGCACGACATACTGCCGGGCCACCCGCTTCAGTTCGTGCATGGCCCGGTCCGGCTCGTCCAGATGCTCCAGCACCTCGCTGCAGACCACGGTGTCAAACGCCCCATCTGGAAACGGCAGCGCGTAAATATCCGCCTGACGAAACGTTGCCAGCGCGCCGAAATGCTTACGGGCATAGGATAGCGCTGCCTCCGACAGATCGACGCCTGTAATGTCGGCCGCTGGCAACAGCTCCTTAAGAAAAGCAGCCACAAAGCCTTCGCCACAACCCACATCCAGAATGCATCGTGGCTGCGTGGCTACGACAAGCCGTCCCAGCTCGTTTAAAAACTGCCGGATATGCCAACGATAAAGTCGGTTGTTAACCGTATAGCGCCGCGCGTTTCCCGATACTTCCATGCTGTCTGGTTATGGTTCAATCAGAACAGGCGTACCGATGACCACCAGTGGCCAGATGGCGTCCATGTCTTCGTTGCGAAGCGCCACACACCCCTGCGTCCAGGTTATCTGCTGGCCGGTACCGTCACCGTGAATCTCGATCCAGCCGCCCAGTGCCGTATTCATCGGAGGCATCCGAAAATGCGCTTCGGCCTCGACAATGGCCCGATATTCCGCTTCGCTGATCAATCCCTCACGCAGGCCACGCAGCGCATCGTCGGCCGTCGGATAGTTCAAAACCAGGGCCTTGTAGTACTGGCTCCGGGGATTTTTTGCCGCAACGAAAAAGACGCCTTCAGGCGTGCGCCAGTCATCTGGACTGGCTACACTCCCCCGTCGTTTTTTGTCAGAAAACGGATTCGTACCCAGATCTACCGGAAAGCTGCGTACCAGGCGCGTCCCGCGATACACAAAAAGACGCCGCTGACGCTTGGAGACCCGAAGCCAGATGTTTGACAGATCGTGCGCCACCACGTACCCCACAGCCCCGTCCTGCGTGCGCACGCGCCACCACCTTCCCACGCGCTCGAGCAGTTGCACCGGCTCACGCCGCTTCAATACCAGATACGCGGCTTCACCAGGACGCGCATGCAGCAGTGTCCGTTCGACAGCTACATAGTAGAGGGCCTGACCGGAATCAGGCGTAGCGAGCCAACCGCTACTTAGCACCAGCAATATGCCAAGCCAGCCTGCTAACATGGCGTTGCCCTCTACGTGTTAGCGTAAAATAATACAGCGCAATCAGCTATGCTACGAAGCCACTATCTTTTGCTGACACCGTTCGTTATGATGCACACACCATCGATAGGCGGCCAACACCCCTTTGATGGCTGGCTCCTCCATCACCAAGGCAACCTGTTGCCGTACCGCCGTCGCTGCGTTAGCCGGCGCAAAAGCATAGCCGACAAGTTCCAGCGCGCCCAGGTCTCCGTTTGCGTCGCCTATATAAGCCACTTCATCGCTTATCAGACCGAGCGTCTCCATGAGCCACTGCAATCCTTCACGTTTGGTGAAGCCGCGAGGCACGACATCTATGGAAACATGCGTATGAAACACGTGGAAGGCCGGAAAGTACGTGGCTACGTACTCCTCCACCATCGGCACAACACGCAGGATTTCTTCCGGGTTGGGGCCAACTATTCCGGCTTGCGTGCGCTTGCCGATGTCGAGCATCAGCGATGTACCCGGAATGCAGTGGGCAACCATCCAGCGACGTAGCGCTTCAACCTGCTCGGCCAGTTCGTCGGTGAAGTTCGGATGCCAGCGTACCACCACTTCGCGTGGATCGAACATGCCAGCACCCGCCTCAAAAAGCACCGGTACCTGGATCCCCAGCACCTGCGTGACAGCTTCGACGTACGGATAAGGACGTCCTGAACAGATAGAAAAGGCCGGCAGCGATGGATGATCACCAGGCTGACCGGCCTGACGGATCTGATCGGCCAGTTCCTGAAAGCGATCCAGGGCAAAAGGCCGATAGGGCTCTGCCAGACAACCGTCAATATCGGAAACAAACAGGCGAATCATGGAGCTTCGTGGCCTCACGGATAAACTACTTTCATTAGAATTCCCACTGGATGTACCACCGGCCGGTCCGTCGCCTCGGGCAGGTGCAGCGCGGCCGCGCGGGCATCAACGTATCGAACCTGTGCGCCCTGTTGCACAGCCAGCTGAAATGGCAGCCCCTGCAGCGTACCTTCGTCGCCCACAACCTTCCACGTGAGCCGACGTTGTGCGGCCTCCCAGTAAACCCGAAGCTCCGGCAACCGCTTTCCGTAGACCCAGTAATCGAACAGGGCTTCCAGGTCCTGCCCGCTCACCTCTTCAAGCACGATCCGGAAGCCCTCGGTCGAAAGCGGCTTGCCGGCAAAGCGACGGTAGACGGTCTGCAACGCCTGCCGGAAGGTTGCATCGCCCAGTTTGAGCCGGAGCAGGTGCAACACGGTGGCCCCTTTTCGATAGGGGACCCAGGTCAGATGCTCCTCTGGGTCCACATATCGGCCAGGCACCAGGGCGCCGTGCAGTCGAAGTGCATCCGGCGTCAGACGAGCCATCTCGACCCATTGCTGACGCGCTACCTCAAAACCATCGTAGGCTTCATAAAAAAGCGTGGTCAGGTAGGTGGCTATCCCTTCCGAGAGCCACAGGTCGCGCCACCCGGCTATCGTGACCCGGTTCCCAAACCACTGATGCACCAGCTCGTGTACCTGTACACCTTCCACGTTACCCCCTTCAAACAGATCGGCGCGCACGAAAGGAGCCGATGCATTTTCCATGCCGGCATAGTCGATCGGAACCTGCACGACCGCATAACTGCGGTACGGATAGGGCCCCAACCAGCGGCTCAGCCAGCGCAGAGCGGTAAGCGTACGGCGCAGGTGATAGACCTGATCCCGATCGGAGGGCAGCAAGTAATAGCGCACCGGAAGGAGGTCTTCAGCCATGGTATCCACCGCTACAAAACGGGCCACGGCAAACGCAAAGCTATAGGTAGGGGCCGTGGCGTCAAGCTGCCAGCGGAAACGGACGCCATCGGCAAGCGTGTCGACACGTACCAGATGGCCGCTGCCGACGGCCTGATAACCTGCCGGTACGGTTAGTGCAAGCGCCAGCGTGGCCGGATCTGATGGATGGTGCACGGCCGGTAGCCAGGCACATCCCCGATAAGGCCAGGAATCAGTAAACACGACCTGCTGGCCCTTATAGGTGGCTGTGTACAATCCTTCGGAAGGGGTGCCGCGGTACCAGAGCGTCACTCGTGTCTGCAACGCCCCGTTCAGCGGCACAATCAACCGACGTCCTCGACGCACAGGCGCTACAGCACGCCCGTCCACCTTTGCCGAATCGACCACCAGCATGCCAAAACACAGGGGCAATTCGGCCGCGGACTGCGTGCGACGCACTTCCATCGTCACCTGCCCTACCAGACGACGCGTCTCCGGATCGAGCTGTAGCGCCACCTCATAGTGCCGCACATCGATCCCCACCGGTGGTAGATAAACCGGATATGGTGGTGCCTGACATCCCACCAGAAATAGCACCACCAGCCATCGCCTCCAACGACCCGGTTTTACCAGGCTGCCATGTGCAAGAATACGCTTCACGCTACTTTTCTTTCGATGCTGCTATACCCAGCGATTCTGCCAACGTCTCGATCAGTTCGTCAGAGATCCCCATGCTGCTGAAGCCTCCGTCGTGATAGAGCGTCTGCATGGTCACCATGCGCGTCAGATCGCTCAGCAGCGTAACCGTATAGTCGGCACAGCTTCTGGCATCGGCGTTGCCCAGCGGTGCCACACGCTGAGCAAACTCATACATCGCATCAAAGCCGGCAATGCCCGAACCGGCCGTGGTCGGCGTAGGACTCTGGGAGATCGCATTGATGCGAATGCGTCGCTTGCCCAGCCGATACCCCCACGAGCGGACAATGCTTTCGAGCAATGCTTTGGCGTCCCCCATTTCCGAATACTTTGAAAATGTACGCTGCGCCCCGATATAGCTCAGCGTCACGATCGAGGCCCCGTCAGCCAGTGCTTCCTGTTTAAGGGCACAGTGAATGATGCGGTGTAGACTGATGGCCGATATGTCAAGCGTCTTGATGTACCAGTCGTAATTCAGGTCTTCATAAGGACGATTCTTCCGGATGTTCAGCCCCATTCCGATCGAATGGACAATAAAATCCAGCGGCCCGAACGTCTCCCGGGCCTGCTGGAAGAGAGCCATCAGATCGTCGTTGTTGGTAGCATCGGCCCAGATGATCGGGCTACCGGTCTTGTCGGCCAGTTTTTCGAGAGTACCCAGCCGCCGCGCCACCGGCGCGTTCGAGAGAATGAACCGCCCCCCCTCACGATATACAGCTTCGGCAATCGCCCAGGCAATGCTTTGTTCGTTCAGCGCCCCGAAAATGACCCCTTTTTTGCCTTCCAGCAATCCATAGCTTTTTGCTGCCATAAGACTTCCATATGTTTTGTGGACGGGAATGCCCTGAAAAATAGCACGAGCCTGTAGCTCTACGAAAGTCTGTTCAGACATAGACATGGTGTAACGGCGCAACCAGCTCGCAAAGGGCTTCATGCAATCGTCCATTGGTTGCCAGTAGCTGGCGCGCAAAGGTTGGATTGGGCCGTCCGTGAAAGTCCGTGACCCGGCCCCCGCCTTCTTCAACCAGCAGCATCCCGGCTGCCACGTCCCAGGGACTCAGGCCTGTTTCAAAAAAGCCGTCAAATCGTCCACAGGCTACCCAGGCCAGATCGATCGAAGCTGCGCCCGGCCGCCGCACGCCCTGCGTCGCCCGCATCACCCGCCCGAGCGCCTCCAGGTATTCTTCCAGATGTCCCATCTCCCGGTACGGAAATCCTGTCGTAATGAGCGCTTCCCGAAGCGTTGCGGTCGAACTCACACAAGCCCGCACTCCATTGACGTACACCCCTCCCCCTCGCACTGCTGTAAACAGCTCATCGTGCGGCACATCATAAACAACGCCAACCACTGTCCGTCCTTCATGCTGCAGCGCCAGGCTGATGCCATAAGGCGGAACGCCGTGGGTAAAGTTGGTCGTGCCATCAATCGGATCGATGATCCATCGAAACGGCGTCCTTTCGTTGCCCTGCTGCGTTTCGCCCAGATCCTCCTCGGCCAGAATCGCGTGTCCGGGGAAGTTTCGGCGAATCGCTTCGGTCAGAAAGTGCTGGACTTCTTCGTCGGCCTGCGTAACTAACTCATTGTAGTCTTTTTCGCGAACAGTCACCCGACCTGCATAATAGCGAACGATCTGGCCAGCTTCACGAGCCAGACGGACGGCTACATCGCGGATTTCCTCATACAGGAGACGGGGTTCTCTCATAATATTCGGAGCTAATTGCCGGGCAACGACGTTCCTTCGACGCTTCGCCTTCTAAACCGTTGGTCAGCATGCGTTCCCTGTACTGGATGGGATTCTTGTGTGTTTTCGGCCTGGCCTGTCAGCCTTCGGCCACGCCCCCCCCACTGGCCACCTCGCTTCCGGTAGCGGACATTGAGCCAGCACCTGTGCGCCAGGCTTTCGAGCGCCTGGTACGGGATACCTTTTGGCTGACTCGTACTCTGGTTGTAGTGGACAGCCGCGGTCACCTGCTGGGACAGGACGTGCGCACAGGCTTCTATCAGCCCGATTCCGGCCTGCGCTGGCTCCACATCAATCAGAGCGGCCGCTTTCCCTCCAGTCCTTTCAACCATTCCGTAAGCCGGGTTGCACGCACGCCGTTGAGCGCCACACAATCTCTCTGGCCTGATCCCCTGCCGTTTCTCCAGCCACGCCAGCGCGATGCGTATCGTTTGCAACCGTTGCCCGACACAACACGCGGGCAACGGCGCATCGCCCGCCTGCGCGTTTATGCTGTTGATACGGCACATGCCGCATCCTCGGTGCCCCTTCAGGGCATACTCTACCTTGATGGGCAGCAGCTCATCGGGGCTGAACTTCAGGAATCGTACACGACTTTTTTCAGCAAAGAGCGTCGTTATCTGAGCCTCTGGCTCAATCCGAACGATAAACGGCTGGTCCGGGAGCAGTTAATCCTGGAAGTGGATCCGATCGGCTGGCCGCCATACCGCTTCTGTCTGGAGACGCAATATACCTACGGAGCGCAGGCAACCCGAGCAGAAACCCTTCGGGCTTCCGATTTCTGCTCCTTCCTTCCTGCTGACGACCATCCTACGGATCGTCCATGACCTGGCTGGCTCTGGATCTCGGTAACAGCGCGCTGAAAGGAGGCCTGTTCGAAGAAGCGGGTCGGCTGGTGCATACGTTTCGCTTGACCGGGCACGACGCAACGCACTGGCCTGAGCAGCTCACCCGAGCGCTGCACGGTCAGGAGCTGACGCGCGCGGCCATGGCATCGGTCGTGCCTGCACGTACTGCGCTTGTACAGGCCGTCGTCCACCAGCGGACGGGTGTGCGTCCGGCCCTGATTGGCCCAGATTGGCAGCTACCCTTCACGCTGGCCTACGAAACCCCACATACGCTGGGTACCGACCGGCTGGCGGCTGCTGTCGCTGCATGGCAAATCTACGGGCGGCCGCAGCGCCGTCCTGTTCTGGCGCTGCTGGCAGGTACTGCGCTTACCATTGAAGTGGTCGAGGCAAACGGTTGCTATCAGGGCGGTGTAATTGCGCCTGGTCCGATGCTGATGCGCCGGGCGCTGGCCCACGGCACAGCCCAGCTTCCGGAAGTACCGTTGGAGTGGCCGACCACACCGATCGGACGTTCTACACAAACGGCTATCCAGGCCGGATTGCTTTATGGCTTTGTTGAAAGTGCCCGCGGACTACTGCGACGGCTGGCCGAAACGCTGGAGGCTTCGCCCGTGGTGATTCTCAGCGGCGGCTGGGGTCCCCTGCTGCAGGCGCATCTTCCGGACATAGATGTGTATGACCCGCACCTGGTACTCCGGGGTATTTACCATCTACTGGCACTTAATCCTGAACGCGGCCTACCGTGAAACCTGGGCGTGCTGCTCCAACAGCGCAGCAACGCGGGCAATGACCATGTCGATAGCGACCTGGTTGTATCCCCCTCCTGGAATAATCACATCTGCCAAGCGTTTGGACGGTTCCACAAACTCCAGATGCATGGGCCGCACCGTCCGCTCATATTGATCCAGAATGGCCTCAATCGTACGCCCGCGCTCCTGCATATCACGACGGATGCGTCGAATCAGCCGTACATCGTCAGGCGCATCCACGAACAGTTTAATATCCATGAGCTCCCGCAGGGCTGGTTCGGCCAACACCAGAATTCCCTCTACAATGATGACCGGACGGGGTTCGACGCGCACGGTGTATGGTTCACGCGTGTGTGTGGTGAAGTTATAGACAGGCTTCTCGACAGGTTGGCCGGCCAACAGGGCTTCGAGATGGGCGCGCAACAACGGCGTTTCCAGGGCGTCCGGGTGATCAAAGTTCATCTGAACCCGGGCTTCAAAAGGCAGATGACTCAGGTCGCAATAATAGGCATCATGCTCTAAAACAGCGATCTGATCTGGTCCAAAGGCTTCAATGATGCGACGCAGGACGGTTGTCTTTCCAGAACCTGATCCCCCGGCAATGCCGATCACCACCGGTCGTCCCATCGCCATTCAGCTCCGCTTGACCATGACCAGCACAGCCCGGCGCGTCGCTTCGTCGAACTGACTGGCTGCTTCGTCCAATACAAACCCTTCTGCATCCCGCCAGGCCTTCAATCCTTCAAGGTCTTCAAGGCCCTCACGCACGATAAAATTAACCAGTCGCCCCCGCAAGGGCTTGACCCCATGCGATACCGGTCGCCGCTTGCCTCCTTCTTCCTGAAAGAATTTGATCTCCACCATCTGCCGGTAGGTATGCGCATCGTCCCAGGCTTCCTGATGGGCAACTGGGAGTAGATTCCATACAAATCGGTCCTTCAGCAATTCGTTGAGAATGGGACTGATGTAAGGCCGCCAGTAATGCGCCACTTTGCCAATACCGGGCAGTATCGCATCCATGCGCAGGCGGTAGTTCGGAATCAGGTCATCAGGCCGCAGAAGCCCGAACATCCCCGAGAAGATAATCGTGTTTTCCAGGAAGCGACGTTGCGCGCCCGTCGGCAGTCCCTGAAAGTCCAGCGCCTGGTACATCACACCCGGGCTATAGCGATCCAGCGCAGCCATACGGGGCGCCTTGTAGATCTCCAGGTTGACCTGAATGGCCTCCTCCAATGCTGGGCCTTTGACGCCAAAAATCTTTTCCAGATCTTCGCCGGCCTGAATAACCTGCTGCACCGCATCAATCAGCCGTCGCCGTTCTGGATTGAGCTCGTTAAAGTAGTTAAAGGTATTCGACGCGCGATAGTCGAACATATCAGGCGCCAGCGGATTCCCGCCGGACTTTTTGCCTTCGGCCGGTGGTAGCAGAATGGCAAACTCAGGCATGGACGGCAAACCTGACGGCTTCAGGAGCTTGCAGAGGTTCGCTTCCGGCGCAGATTGCCCAGAAGGGCATCAATATCCTGGCGGATGTTTTCGGCTTCCGCACGGGCATTGGCAACCAGGGCCTCCCCCATACGACGCGCCTCGCCGGGAGCAGGCGCACGCAGCAACTGCTCACCCAGCCGTTGCAAGCGCTCGCCCAGGTGCTCCAACTGATAGGTAAGACGCCGGCGTATCTGACCGCCTGTCTCCGGAGCAATCAGAAGCCCCACCACAAAGCCAGCCACACTTCCAAGCAACGCGCCCAGGAGTCCGGCGCGAATTACTTCACCGGTGGAGTATGTCTTTTTCATCCTGTTTGCCTCGCCCGTTGTGGTGATAAAATAAACGAAAAGCTACGTCGGGCACCGACCGCAGCTTTTCTCCTAACCCGCGTAGCTTAGCGCTTTTTCTTCTTGTGGCGGTTTTTGCGCAGGCGTTTCTTCCGCTTGTGGGTCGCAATCTTTTTCCGTTTCCGTTTCCGTCCGCAGGGCATAAGGCGCTACACGTTGGACTGAAGGTGAAGCTGTTTCGTACTGAGCAGGGTAAACGCAGTGGCTGCCGGAGCGGTTTCTGGCATGCTGCTGGCATCTATGAAAAAGCTGCCGTATTTTTTATTCCGCCTGCCTGAAGGTAACGAGTTGGATGGCATGCTCACGCCGTCACGCCTGCAAGCTACGCCCTCCTCGCATCTGGAGGCGGATTCCTCGGCTCTCCCTCCGGTGGTCCTGCTCTATGGAATGCTGGGCGAACCTGCCAACTGGACGGCTACAGCTAAAGCCCTGACGGCGGCCGGTTATCGAGTGCTGATCCCGCAGCTTCCTATTTATGAGCTTCCCCTCAAGGAAAGTAATCTGCAGGGGTTAATTGCCTTTCTGGAGCGTTTTCTGGACGGGGCATGTCCGAAAACTCCGGTAGTCCTGGCGGGGAATTCACTGGGAGGCCAACTGGCCCTGCTTTATGCCCTGCGCCATCCGGACCAAGTAGCTGCGCTGGTGCTGACAGGAGCCTCCGGCATCTACGAGGTGGAGCTGGGTACCTCTACGATGCGCCGCTACGATCGAGAGTACATTCGTGAACGGGCGGCCCTGACGTTTTACGACCCTCGCCATGCGACCGACGAGCTGGTCGATCGCGTGCAGCTTACCCTCAACGATCGTCAGAAAGTTCTGCGGCTGATCCGCATGGCCCGCTCAGCCCAGCGGGAAACGGTTACCGAGCGCCTGCACGAGCTTACTATGCCGGTATTGCTCATCTGGGGGCGTAACGACCGCATCACCCCCCCGGATGTAGCCTATACCCTCCGGAAACATTTGCCTGCAGCTACACTGCACTTTATTGACCGCTGCGGCCATGCCCCTATGATGGAGCATCCGGCGCTGTTCAATACGCTCCTGCTGGCATTTCTGCAGCGACACTTCCCTCCTGTTGCACCGAATGGACGCCAGGCATCTGCTTTTGTTAACAGCCCGAGCACATCATCTGCCCTGCCAGCCGGCACATGACAGCCTCGCCGCGTCGGCACACAACTTGCGGGCTTCTATTCATGGCTGCGCGCTCTGCCTCCTGGGTGTTGCATGCCATACTGCGGTGAGCCTCCGCCGATCGGGCAGGTACGAAGGGTGAGCGTACCTGCCCGATGCTTTTCTGGATCTTCTGCCCCGTCCTTCGGTATCTCCGCAAAAAGCGGCAGCGATGCGGAGGAAGCGCTTGCAGGCCCTGTGTATTCTGCTGACAATAGCCGCTACGGGCTGCAGCCCGCGTCTGGTGCCGTTATATTATGACTACCGAATACCCGACACCACCCAAGCCCCTCTGCGTCTTGTGGCCCGCGCCCTGCAATCGACCGGATGGACGGTGGCCCGAGCCACGCCTACGCACTTGCAGACAACCCCCCGCACGCTCCAACACTGGGGCCTCTACCGCGTGGTGGTGCGTCTGGAGGCCGTTCCGGTGGATAGTGGCTTTGTGCGTCTGTTCTTTCATCCCTACCGACGATACCTCACCGGACGACGCAGTAAGATTCCTTACCTTCCAGCCGGCCTGCGGGCTACCCTGCTTCCCCAACTACATACAGCCCTTGAAGCCCAGGGATTAAAGCCGGCCGGCACAGCCTTTGAGCGGGATCATACGCGCCCGAACTGGTAATGGAACTTTTGGTAGCATTTTCGTGTTAGGGATAAGCGTTCTTTGATGGGGATGAACAGGATTCGACGGGTGGTAAACGCACGGCAGGCTGCGTGCCGAGCTGCCCGGCATGCTCGTTAATCTCGCCGGGAAAAAGTAAGTGCGAACGACTACTCGTACGCGATGGCGGCCTAATTTGCCCGCCATCTGTCTCCCGCGCAGCGCGTCCGCCCGCGCGCGGTGAGGCATCGTCCCAGGCGGACTGGCTGTAGCCGGTGCCGGCTGAACCGGCGCAGCGAGATGCTCATCAGCCTGGGTCCATGCCTGGCCTCGCCGGTCGGCATACGGCATGGACGACAACGAATAGGCCGGCTACGCACGTAGACGCCTGACCGGGCGGCCATCCGGACGCGGGTTCGATTCCCGCCATCTCCACAACATAAAGGCCGTAAGTGCTAAGAGATAGCGCTTACGGCCTTTTCTGTTCTGTTCTCATAGGCGTAATACCCGCTGAACCGTCTGAAACCGCTCGCCCACGACCCGCAGGACGTACAGGCCGCTGGCCCACTGCCCCCCATCAAATCGAAAATAATAAGGTCTGGCTGCGCCCAGCTTTCCCTGATACAAGACGGCAACACGTCGCCCCAGGATATCAAAAAGTTCGATGCGGACCGGCTGCTCCTCTCGCACATGCAGGGTAAAGTGGATCCAGCGACGAGTAGGGTTAGGATATATCTGGCTGATTTGATAAGGCGCGCTTCCAAAGTCGGATCCGGGAGTTACTGCCACGGAAAACACCGCGCGCGAGGTTGCCAGCGCAAACTCCGAAAAAGCAGTCAGCCCTTCGGTGCATAGATAGAGGACATTGCCTACCAGTCGGGCATAGGAGTCGTGCGGCCTCCATGCTTCGGTGTCTGTGGCACGGCGAGTAATGACCAGAGCCCCCGGGTCCACCATTTGGCTCAAGCTACTGATGTTCAAACACACCGTATAAGTCATCCCGCTCAACATGGGGGCCTCCACGGTCCAGAACCACTCGGTCAATACGGTATCGGCCACGATAGAGCCCGAAGGGGCCTGCACGGTGATGCCGATCATGCGCTGCGCATTTTCAGGAGCCTCGAAGCGCTGCTGCGCAGTCAGCGACCCATTCGTCGTGCTACCCTCGGTAAACGTTATGAGCAGACCAGCTTCGCTGAGATCGAACGTACCGGTTTCATCCGCTGCGACTTCAACCGTGACGGTTCGCGACTCCGACGGCTGCACAATGAGTTCGATTGCAGCCTTATTGTTTGCCAGCACTGTATCAAGCCCTGCCCCAGTAACCAGGGCATAGCTAAGATAGCGGCCCGGAACGGTCGGCTGCGCCCCTACGGTAACTGTAACTGAAGCGCCCGAGTTGATGGTACCCAGCGCACAGCGTAAATGCTGACCCTGCTCCATCACGCAGCTTCCCTGTGTGGTCGCGATCGATAGCGGCTCCAGACCGACCGCCAGCGCAGGCAACAGGCGCGCGTCTGAGGCATCTCTCCTACCCTGGTTTGTTACCTGGAACCGGTAAACCACCGAATCCCCTAAGACAACCGTTGACTGCTCGGCGGATACGGTAACGCCCAGATCTGTCTGCCTCAGCGTTGCCGGCGTCAGCAGGTACGCATACGTGCTGTCTTCGGTAGCGACCGTCTTCCCATACGTCGTAAACCAATCGTTCCGCGTGTAGGCTAAAATCTGACCGGCCTCGTTGATATCCACAGCGCCATCCAGACGCCTGCGCTCCTCAGGCACAACCAGACACTCCAGCGCATAGGCCCTCTCGGAGCTGGCCCAGAAGGCACGCCAGAAGACGACCCCATTTTCCTCATCCTCGAAGCGCGCGTCTCCCACTGCTTCGCCTCTGCTGGTTACCGCCGCAGGGTACATGAAGACGTAACCCGGCAATGCCGGATAAGAAAACCGGGCATCAATCTGATCCTGGTACTGATAGGCCTCCATAAGCGGCGCGACAATTGTGCCCGTGCTGTTGAAACGCGGAATG
Organism: Rhodothermus sp.; assembly: GCA_026989375.1. Taxonomy (GTDB): domain Bacteria; phylum Bacteroidota; class Rhodothermia; order Rhodothermales; family Rhodothermaceae; genus Rhodothermus. Next base: position 1,601 of record JALSJJ010000089.1, on the reverse strand, counting down.
CCTGTTGCCCCTGCGCTCCAGAAACGAAACGTAAACAGCGGCCGCTCGCCCTCACGCCAGACGATCCCGTGGGTCTCACGCGCCCAGGGAGTAACCCGCTGGATGATGCCCAGGACCTCACCCCGTTCATTCAGCCCCCGATACGGCACCGACAGCGTGGCCCCGTCCCAGCCCTCGGGCAACCGCAACCGCTCCGGGGCTCCGCCACTCCATCGATAGATTCCATCTGCACCGCCCCCGGCAAATTGGCCCTGGTTGTTCACGGCGACAAACGAGCCCGATTGATCCCAGATTTTCAGGGTTTCATTCCGCCAGAGCACCGGTTGCGTTTGCGTAAGGCCTGAGGTGGCAAACCCCACGATCCATCCATGATCATTTAAATCAATAGGCCGGACCGAGGCGCTGGCTGCGGGCAGGGGTAACGGCTGCAATCCCTCCTGAGGCGACCAGATATACGGTACCCTATCCGACATTCCCACAACCTGCCCATAATTATTCAGCGCTTCCGGGCGGTTGCGAGAGGTGCCCGGCGCAAAACCGATGTCGGTTACCCGGTATTGCCGGGGCGCAGGCATCAGGTCAAGGGTTTCACTGAGGGTACGATCGCGATAGGAGGCGGTCAGAACTGCCTGCAGGGGCTCACCCACCGGAACTGTCTGGCCCGTGATGGATACTCGCCGGGCACGGCCCGGGAACGATACGGTGGGGTTTAACATCACCCGGGCCGGGTCGGTGCTCTGCAACTGGATTACTGCCCCTTCCGGTGGCGCTTCTCCATTCAGCACCAGCGCCAGAACGACCGGGAACCCACCAATGGCACCCCATCCCTGTCCTCCGTTCAGCTCCAGCAAACAGGGGGAAGCAAGCGGGTCGTAGGTAAGGCGCTCCAGATCTGCCGGACGCACCACGACTGCCGCCTCCAATCCGTAGATAAACTGTGAAACCACAACCCTGACCGTAGTGTCCTGACTTACGCCGCGGGTCTGCAAAGAGAAGAACCCCTGGGTCGTCCCCTCCCAGAAAATGAGCGAATCTGCTTCGAGCTCAACAATCTGGGGGTTGTCTGAGGCCAACCGGGCCGTCCAGTTTCCGGAAGGAGCTGGCCCACTCAGCGTTACGGTTCCAGACACCGAGGTGCCTCCTACAACGGAATCAGGATCCAGTTGCACGTCCGCAATAACCGGCGGATAGATTAAAAACGATGCGGTCTGGCTGCTGCCCCCATACGTCGCCGTAAGCGTAACCGAAGTGGTGGTTCGGACGGGCTCGGTTCTTACCGAGAACGTTTCCTGCAGCTCTCCCTCTTCGATCTCTACAGTCTGATTCACGGTAGCCGATTCGTGATCGACGGAAAGGGCGATCAAAACGCTACCGGCAGGTACGACCTGATTCACTGCCACCGTTCCAGAGAACCGAGTTCCTCCGGTCACGGAAGTTGTTTCAAGCATAAGGTTTACCAGCTCTATCCCGGGCGCACCCGCTCGCACCACCAGACCTGCCGAAACCTGAATATTCCCGTCCGCCGCCGTAATTGTGACCGTTTCATCAGCGGCTACCGACTGGGTAATGATCGTAAAACTCTCCGAGGTGTTACCCGCGGC
>JALSJJ010000088.1 GCA_026989375.1 Rhodothermus sp. | reverse complement strand
TGCCAGCACTTCCTGCAACTCGACCGCCTGCGCCTCGGTACGGTAGAGGATGGCCACGTCGCCAAACGTCCAGGTGCGGTCTTCGCCGTCGGCCCGGGCGCTATCGAGCGCATAGAACGAGGTGCCGCCGATAAGCTTTTCGATCGTTTCCGCCACAAAGATCGCCTCGGCACGCTCGCTCGGGCAGGCTACCACTTCGACAGGCACGCCGCCGGGCTGCACGGCCACCAGCTCCCGATCGGGCACAAGCGACGCAGGCGCCATCATATGGAGGGCCGCCTCCAGAATCGTCTGCGTGGAACGATAATTTCGGCGAAGTACCACCCGACGTGTGGTCGGATAGTGGTCGGCAAACTGCAGGAAGCAGTGCACGTCGCTCCCCCGAAAGCCGTAGATGGCCTGGTCCGGGTCGCCGATCACAAACAGTCGCGCATCGGCTTTCGGCGCCAGCAGGCGGAGTAGTCGGTACTGGTTGGCGTCCACGTCCTGAAATTCATCCACGGCAATCCACCGAAAGCGTGCGCGGCAGGCCGCTGCTACGTCCGGATGGTTCTCCAGGAGCTGCACGGCCAATCGGATCAGATCGTCATAGTCCACCCGGCCGCTTTCGTGCAGCGCCCGGTCATACGCCTGGCGTATGGTTTCCAGACGCTCGTCGCCTCGTTGACCGGTGCGCTTCCGATAAGAAAGGCGGGACAGCATTCGCTGCGCCTGCGCAGGCGAAAGGCCCTGGGCTTCGAGCACGGCCCGCTGTTCGGCTTCGGTCGCTACGCGAAGGGGCAGCGGCAATCCCAGTCGGTCGCCGTAAGTCTGCAGCAGCTCCAGTCCAAGCCCGTGAAAGGTCGTCACCGTGATCTTTTCGGCTGCTTCGCCCAGGAGGGCTGTAAGGCGGTCCCGCATCTCGTCGGCAGCCCGGCGCGTGAACGTAACGGCCAGGCACTGCGCCGGATCAACGCCCTTTTCTCGCACCAGGTAGGCCAGTCGGTAGGTAAGCGTGCGCGTTTTGCCCGTGCCGGGTCCGGCCACCACCAGCACGGGGCCCTCGGTGTGCGTGGCTGCAGCGCGCTGCTCGTCGTCCAGGCCAATCAGTAATCCGCCGGCCCCATTGGTCGGCGGTGTCTGGATAGGTGGCGAAGTCGGCGGCTCTGTCTCTGGCGCGGGTGAGGGGGGCACCGGCGCGGCCCCCTTGGGCGCTTCTGGTTGCGGCGGTGCTGGCGCTGGAAGGTCGAACAGCAACCCGACGGCATGTCCTTGCGCCCGCTCGGCGTCGGTGAACAGCCGGATAACCCCATAGGCTCCATCGAAGCCGGCTTCCCGGATGACCTCGCCGGCCCGCATGCGGCGAACCGCTTCGGCCAGCAGGGATCCCGCCCGGCGCTGCAGGTCCTCAAGCGGAATCTCGCGCAAAATGGTCAGCTCTGGACCGAACGTCCGCAGCAATCGTTCATAGCGCTGCCGCACCGCCTTCGTGCCGGCCCCTTTGTTTTCGATCTCTGCGAGCACCTCTACCAGAGGGATCAGGCTTTCGAACGCCATCGGCCGCGCTGGCGGTGTTCCTTCGGGACGGTCGGCCAGCTCTTCGACGCGGTGCAACACCCCTACGGTAAGCGGTCGACCGCAGACCGGACAGCGGCCGCCCAGTGCGCGCGTCTCAGCAGGCTCCAGGCGTACACCACAGGCACGGTGACCGTCCAGGTGGTATTTCCCTTCCTCGGGAAAGAATTCGACCGTGCCACCGTAGCCCTGGCCGGTCTCCAGCGCCCGCTTGATCGCGAAATAGTCCAGCTCGGTATCGAAAAGGCATGCCTCGCGCCCCAGCTTGGCCGGTGAGTGTGCGTCGGAGTTCGACACCAGCGTGTAGCGGTCCAGGGCTGAAAGACGCCAGTTCATGGGGGGATCGGACGACAGTCCGGTCTCCACTGCGAAGATGTGATCGGCCAGATCCCCATAACATTCTTCGATGGAATCAAAGCCCGACTTCGAGCCCAGCACCGAAAACCAGGGCGTCCAGATATGTGCCGGTACCAGGTAGCAGCCCTCTCCAGCTTCCAGCGTGATTTCGAGCAGATCCCGGGAATCCAGGCCGAGGATGGGCCGGCCGTCGGCCGCCAGGTTGCCGATGCGCCCGAGCGCTTCCCGCAGCCGTTCCGCTTTTTCCAGATCGGGCACATAGATGAGGTGGTGTACCTTCCGGACGCGATCTCCTTTCTTGTAGATGGTGGAGATTTCCACTTCCAGCATGAAGCGAACAGGCAGGGTTGCCGGCACGCCGGCCTGGCGTCGCGCTTCGTGATCCAGGTCGTCGCGCAGCCGAAACAGGCCGGGTTCGGCGGGCACAAGCTTGTCGCGGATTTCGGCCATCCAGGCGGGATGGGTAAAGTCGCCTGTGGCCACCACGGCGATGCCTTTCCGGTAGGCCCAAAGGGCCAGATGCTCCAGGTCGAGGTCGCGGCTGGTTGCCCGGGAGTACTTCGAGTGCACGTGCAGATCGGCCAGAAACGGCATAGCCACAGCGGTCGGTTAAGCGTCCGACTCAAAGTTAAGCGACGCGATCAAGCCACGCCAGAAAAAAAGCGGCCCTGTCGAAAAACGACAGGGCCGCCTGGTTTACCCAGCTTTCATGGTATAATTTTAATTTTACGGATTTTCGAGTCTGATTTGACCTTGAGATAATTATCGACACTAAAGATATAATCTTTATGCCAATCTATACACAATGTTATATCTTTAATAATAGTGTAATAAAAACTTATCAATATATTGCTATTCAACTTTTCATCAAATATGATGGAAGGCTTGTTCGTAAAACAAAGACATTTCATAAATCCTCCCTTTGTTAAAAGGTTCGACCATATCAACGGTATTCCCACTGCTTCGTTCCCTGAGAAACAAGATGCAAAGCACTGTACCATCACTACTTAACATAATGAAGCCTGGAGCAGCGCAACGCTGAGCCGAAAGATTTTAGCGGCAGCACAACAGGCTACCGTTTATGGCAGCATCTCTTAGAAGCTCATCATGATTTATCCGAGAAACCTGTTAGCAGCGAGAGAGGCTCGACAGCTTTGCTGTGAAGGCTTATCCTACAGCAACCGGCTTAAGCGTGTCCGTGGCAATGTAAGGGAGCAAGCCTGCTGCTCATAGAAAAAGCCGGTAGGCTCAATACCTACCGGCTTCATTCCTGGGAAACCATTGCGGCAGACCGCCTTTGCTTTCTTTCAACTGTTGCAGCCTGCCGTAGGCGGAGAGGGAGGGATTCGAACCCTCGGTACCGCTTTTGGCGGTACAGCGGTTTAGCAAACCGCCGGTTTCGACCGCTCACCCACCTCTCCGTTTCAAAGCAG
>JALSJJ010000087.1 GCA_026989375.1 Rhodothermus sp. | reverse complement strand
CTACAACCAGAAGGGCACAGTCGAGACGCGCTTCGGTAGTCGGGATGAGCTGCTGAACATGGTGCAGACCATGCACGCCTACGGCATTGAAGTGTATGCCGACATCGTGCTGAACCACATCTTCGGCGGCCCCGACAACCTGGAGCCCAATCCGGCCGTCAAGCAGTATGTATTTGATGAAGCCATTCGTGACCCGGACGGCGACGGCATCTACGACCAGTTCAGTCCCTATCCGACCAACGAGATCGTCTGGCGCATCCCGAATGCCGAGCCCGGCGACTACTACATCAAAATCAAAGGCTACTGGCTCCCGTGCAGTGATCCAAAAGGCGAGCGCGGCTACGACCTCTATATCAACTGGGACGGCTCCCCCGACCAACCGAACACGCCCAGCAACGCCAACTGGGAGTATGAGCCCAACGATGGGAATGGCCAGTACAACGTGTTTCCCGGCTCCGGCCAGCACATCTGGGGACATATCGATCCGTGCGGTGACATCGACGAGTACAAAATCACCCTGACCACTACGCACACCATTGAAATCCGCCTGGAGGCGCGGCGTGAGGTTTACAATCCTTTCGATTTTGTCCCCACGGATCAACGACGGGGCTATTATCCGTTTGAGATCTGGCACAACGGACAGAATCTGGCCCCTACGGCCCTACAGGCCTGGACCTACACGGGCATCTCGTATGTGACGCACACGGGTCCGGGTGAGGCCAACTGGAGCTGGAACTACAGCCACTTTCATCCCGTGGACGATCGGGACTACCTGGGGTGGCCAGGGACTGACGAGGTTATCCCCAACACCAAATTCTTTGGGAACGATCTGAATACCTTCGATCCGATCGTGCAGGACCGGCTGATCACCTGGGGCCAGTGGCTTACCAATACGGTCGGGTTCGACGGCTATCGCCTGGACTTCGTGCGCGGCTACCAGCCCGAATTTGCCGCCGCCTGGATCAACAGCATGCCCAAACGCAGCGATGGGAGCCAGCGCTTTGTGGTGGCCGAATACTGGGGCGGAAAGGCCGCGATCAAAAGCTGGGTCACGACGGTCGAAAGCCTGGGCGCCGACGCCGATGCGTTCGACTTCCCCCTGAAGTCCACGCTGACGGACATGGCCAACTGGAACGGGGCCGACTGGGACATGCGCTGGCTGAACCATGCCGGACTGGTGCGCGACAATAGCGGCAACAACCTGTCGGGCATCCAGGTGGTCACGTTCGTCGAAAATCACGACACCGGAAAAGAAAGCGACAAGTGGCTCTGGCGTGACTGGGACATGGCTTATGCCTACATCCTCTTTGCCGAAGGTCGCCCTACCATTTTCTATCCGCATTTCTATAGCATTGTGCAGCACGATCATCGTGATCCCAGCATCACGGTGCAGGCGCCCGCCTCGCTACGCCAGGACATAATCCGGCTGATCAATCTGCGCCGCAATTACCTGGGCGGTACCATGGTCGTGCTCAGTGAGGTGGGGAATCCCTGGCCAAGTGCGGATGCCGCCGATGTGTTCGTGGCTCGTCGGGGGGGCAACGGCACCCGCTCGGGCGCCATTCTGGTGCTGAACGATCATGAAACCGATACGAAAGGGCTCTGGGTGGACAGCTCGCCGAGTGGTTGGCCGAGCTGGGCGGGCAAAGATCTGATCAATCCGGCCACCGGAGAAACTACTCATATCTACAACGATGGCCGCGTGTACGTCTGGGCCCCACCGCGCGGCTACGCGATCTGGGTATTACAGGAAGAGTACGATGCCACGCTGCTGAGGGCTGACATTGCCGGAACCTGTACGCTCGCACGGATTGCGTCGCAGAGCGTTTCCGGCAATCAGGGCATAGCGACGTTCTATTCGCCCGACGGCATTCGGCAATTGCAGTTTACGTTGCTTGATAATCTGACGATTGTCTCTGTACAAGGCGCAATGGGTGAGACGTTTTCACAGACTGGAAATAATACATATACGCTGGACAGCAATCAGACGCCACCCGCTTACGTAGAAGTGGTATTTCAGCAGGTGGATTCAACCGTACCCTATGGTACCTATTATGTGGTCGTGGGATCATCATGCCCTTATGAAGATGATGGTTTGTTAGAGGCCAACTTGGATCCTTCGCTGAGCTTTGAAACGCAACCGGAGCATTTCCAGTGGGAAGGACCAGCGCCCAATCCGTTTGTCGAGCGTACCCACTTCGAACTGGCACTTCCTGAGGCAGCTCTGGTGCGGATGACCGTCTACGATTTGCTGGGACGGATGGTCCAGCAACTTGTAGATAGAACGCTGACGGCCGGTCGGCATCAGCTCGAGTGGGATGCGTCCGGGTTGGCCAGTGGTACTTACCTGGTGCGGCTGGACGTCCAAACTGCCGATGGCCGACGCTATGTCCAGCATCGCATCGTTGCGTTACAACGATAGGATAAGCGCGCGGTAGCGCACTGTCGGGGCATCGTCAGCGGACGGTTTCCTCTTTCGAACCGGGGTGCTCCGTAGAGCCCCGCCGGTCGTCGGGACCGGCGGGGCTTGCGCTGGATGAATCGTTCCGATCTCTGCAGACGTTACATCCATCTCCATGCCTCCCAAAAACCTCATGGCCCGAACGGCGGCTTTTGATCGATACGCCGACCGCTACGATGCCTGGTTTGATCGGCATCCGGCCGTCTATGCCTCGGAGCTGGCGGCCGTTCGGGTGCTGTGGCCGCCGGTACGCGAAGCCCTGGAGGTGGGCGTAGGGACCGGACGGTTTGCCGAACCGCTCGGGATCCGCTACGGGCTGGACCCCTCGCCTGCGATGCGTGCCCTTGCCCGGCGGCGAGGCATCCAGGTGGTCGAAGGCGTGGCCGAAGCCCTACCGTTTCCGGACCGGCGCTTTGAGGCTGTGCTGATGGTCACAACGCTGTGCTTCGTGGACGATCCGTCCCGGGCACTTCGGGAAGCCTACCGCGTCCTTCAACCCGGAGGCTTTCTGGTGATTGGCTTCATCGACCGGAACAGTCCGCTGGGCCAACGCTATCTGGAACGTCAGCGCACCAACCCTTTTTACCAGGCGGCCCGGTTTCATTCGGCGGATGAAGTAGCGAAGCTCATGAAAACGGCTGGCTTCGCCCAACTGACCTGGCGGCAGACCCTCTTTTCTGATCCTGAGATCCTGCGTCGTCCAGATCCTGTGCAGCCAGGATATGGAAGCGGAGGTTTTGTGGTGGTGCGTGGCCGGCGTCTCCTGGATCCCGAGGTTTCGCAGGGCGTTAGTTTGAACGCTTCTTCGGAGGGGTGGCAGAGTGGTTGAATGCACCGGTCTTGAAAACCGGCGTGCCCTCACGGGCACCGTGGGTTCGAATCCCACCCCCTCCGCCATGGGCCGCCCCTGCCGGGGTGGCTTTTTTGTGACCGCGTGCCTGTAACAAATGTCCAGTCTTTTTCGTCTACTTTCAGCATCGGTAACCATTCACACGGTTAACCCTGAGAAGGCCTATGCATCGTTACAGAGCGCTCTGGGGAATCCTCATTCTCGTGAGTGGGCTACCTGCTTTCGGACAGACGCAGCAGGTGCAACGTATCACCTTTGACGAGGCGCTTCGGCTGGCGCTGCGACGTAATCCGACCATTCAGCAGGCGGTCAATGAGCGTGAACGCAGCGAAGTTAGCCTGGCCAGTGCCCGCAGTAACTTTCTGCCTGATATAAACCTGTCCATTGGGGCTAATCGGGATTATGGTCGAAATTTCGTGCTGGAAGAAGCTCGTCTGGTGAACCAGATCACCCATTATTTCAGCTCCAGTATTTCGGCCAATCTGAACCTGTTTAATGGCTTTCGAGACCTGAATGCGGTTGCGCAGGCACGCTTTCAGGTCGCCGCCAGCGAACTGAACTATGCCCGTCAGCGCGAGACGGTGTTGTTCAACGTGATCTCCACGTTTCTTTCACTGATTGAAGCTCGGGAGCAGGTACACATTCAGGAGGAGAATCTGGCAGCCCAGCGGGCCCTGCTTGAGCAAATTGAGGCTTTTGTGCAGGTGGGCAGCCGTCCGATGGCGGATCTCTACCAGCAACAGGCGCAGGTGGCGGCAGCCGAGCTCGAGTTGATCAGCGCCCGGCGCAACCAGCAGTTGCAAGAGGCCAATCTGATCCAGCTCCTGCAGCTCGATCCGTTTGGCGCTTACGAATTTGTGATTCCCGAGGTTGATACGCAGGCCTTGGGCATTCAAGAGTATGATGTGCAGGGGTTGTTGCAGGCTGCCCTGGCGCGGCGCTCAGACCTGCGGGCCCTGGAGGAGCAGATTCGGGCTGCAGAATACAGCGTCCGCATTGCACGTTCCACCTACTGGCCGACCATCTCGTTGCGGGCCAGCTATGGATCCAGCTACACGGATCTGGCCCCCGTGGGCTTTCAGGATCAGTTCTTTAATCGGAACCGGCGTGGTTCGATCGGGCTGAGCCTGACGTTCCCGATCTTCGATCGCTTCACGACGCGGCATAACGTGCAGCGGGCGCGGATTGAGCTGGAGAATACGCGGCTGCAGCTTCAGCAGCTTCGACAGGAAATTGCCACGCAGGTGCGCCAGGCGTACCTGGATTATGAGACGGCTCGGCAGCAGTACAGGACGGCCCAGGTCCAACTGCAAGCAGCGCGTCAGGCGCTCCAGGCTGCTCAGCAGCGGTATAATGTCGGTGCGGCTACGCTGGTCGAGCTGACGCAGGCACGGGCCACGTACGTGCGGGCTGAGTCGGACCTGGTGCGAGCCCGCTATACGCTGGTGTTTCGACAGAAACTCATTGATTATTACGTGGGCACGCTGGTGCCTGAACTGGACGTTTTACCGTAACGCAAACCCGAAACCCAGACCATGGCGCTTTCGAAAGCAACACGGCGTCTCCTGATTATATTGGTCATCATGGTGGGCCTGCTGATCGTAATTGGCGTAGGAGGTCGTGCGCTTGGGCTGTTTCGTCAGGAGGCTGGGATTGCCGTTGAGGTTGCGAAGGCTGAGCGGCGGACGATAACCCAGGTGGTGACCGCTTCAGGGCGGGTGCAGCCTGAGATTGAGGTGACCATCAGCCCGGACGTCTCAGGGGAGATCGTTGAGCTTCCGGTGCGGGAGGGGGACCGCGTGGAGCGCGGTCAGCTGCTGGCCCGTATTCGCCCGGACTTCTATGAAGCGCAGGTGCAGCAAGCCGAAGCTGGCGTGGCGCAGGCGCGGGCCACGCTCAAACAACGCGAGGCAGATCTGTTGCGTGCTGAAGCTGAGTTTAAACGACAGCGCGCCCTGTTTGAAAAACAGGCTATCTCCGCCAGCGACTTCGAGGCCGCCCGCACGCAGTACGAAGTAGCCAAAGCCGCCTTGGAGGCGGCGCGCTATGCCGTTGAAAGCGCCGAAGCGCGGCTCCGCGAAGCCCGCGAGCAGCTGGCCAAGACGGTGATCTACGCGCCAATGAGTGGTATTGTGAGCAAGCTGGAGGTGGAGCTGGGCGAGCGTGTGGTCGGTACCAGCCAGATGGCCGGTACTGAGATGATGCGAATTGCGCGGCTGGATCAGATGGAGCTGGAAGTGGAGGTGAACGAGAATGACGTCGTGAATGTCTCGGTTGGGGATACGGCAACGATCCATATCGACGCTTATCCAGAGCGCACTTTTCGTGGGGTGGTAACCGAGATCGCCAATTCGGCCCGCATCGCCAATATGGGCACCCAGGAGCAAGTCACGAACTTTCCGGTGAAAGTGCGGATCCTGGGCAGGGTGGCTCTTCCGGGAACAGAGCCTTCGGCAGTAGCACGGGTTGAAGAAGTGCCCGTCGGTGCAGAGGTGCTTCCCCCGTTGCGTCCCGGGATGAGCGGTACCGTGGATATTTACACGAAAACGGTTTTTGACGCCGTGGCCGTTCCAATCCAGGCCGTCACCGTGCGCGACTTTAACCGGGTGCGTCCCGAAGGTGAGACGGCACCGGCCGATACGGCCAGCAATCCGCTGGCGCTCAAAGAAGACCTGCGAAAGGTGGTCTTCCTCGTAGAAAACGGCAGGGCAAAGATGGTAGAGGTAGAGACTGGTATCTCCGACGACACCCATATCGAAATCGTATCAGGGTTGCAGGGAGGTGAGACCGTGATCATTGGGCCTTATCGGGCCGTGAGCCAGACGCTGCGGCCCGGCATGGCGGTGCGGATTCAGCAGCCGGGTCATGGTCGGCGCCTCATGGCAACCGTGCAATAAGGCTATCCGAGCAGCGAATCATGACGGCTATGACCGACAACCGGCGCCCACTGATTCAGTTGCGCGACGTGACCAAAATCTACCGGATGGGCACTCAGCAGGTACGGGCGCTCGACGGTGTTTCGCTGGACGTGTACCCGAACGAATACGTGGCCATCATGGGGCCCTCGGGCTCGGGCAAGTCCACGCTGATGAATATCATAGGATGCCTGGATACGCCTACCAGCGGTACCTATTTCCTGAACGGCCGCGATGTAAGCCGACTCTCAGACGATGAGCTGGCCCGTATTCGCAACAAGGAGGTGGGCTTTGTGTTTCAGACCTTCAATTTGCTTCCCCGGGCCAATTGTTTGCAGAATGTGGAGTTGCCCCTGATCTATGCAGGCGTGCGCAAAAGTCAGCGGCGGGCTCTGGCCGAGGCGGCGTTGCGAAGTGTGGGGCTGGGCGACCGGATGCATCACAAGCCCAACGAGCTCTCCGGCGGTCAGCGTCAGCGGGTAGCCATTGCACGAGCACTGGTCAACAGCCCGTCGATCATCCTGGCGGACGAACCTACCGGCAACCTGGATTCAAAAACGGGCGAGGAGATTATGCGCCTGTTTGAACTCCTGTATCGCCAGGGACACACGCTGCTGGTCGTCACGCACGAGCGCGATGTTGCCCACCATGCTCGCCGTATTATCCACCTGCGCGACGGCCGGATTGAACGTGACGAACCCGTAGCTCAGCCGCTTCTGGCGGATCTGGACCTGAGTACAACGGCCTGAGGCCATGAAGTTGCCGATTCTTTACGAAGATGCCGATCTGCTGGCCGTGTGCAAGCCCGAAGGGCTGGCGGCCATTCCCGAACGGGATCCCGCACGCCCGTCGGCTCGCCGCCTACTCGAGGCAGCGCGTGGCGAACGTCTATGGGTGGTGCACCGGCTGGACAAGGAAGCCTCGGGTGTGCTGTTGTTTGCACGCAATGCTGAAACCCATCGCTACCTGAACGGACTCTTCGAGCAGCGACAGGTGCGGAAGGTGTACCGGGCGGTGGTGCATGGGCGCGTCGAGCCGGCCCAAGGGCAGATTCAGGCGCCGATCCGAATGTACGGGTCCGGACGCATGGGGGTCGATCCGGAGCGGGGCAAACCCAGTGAGACGCGCTATCGGGTGCTGACGTACCTGGATGCGGCCTATACACTGCTTGAAGCGCTGCCGCTGACCGGGCGCCGTCATCAGATCCGGGTACACTGCTACCATATCGGGCATCCCATTGTAGGAGATCTGCGGTATGGAGACCGGTCCATACAGCAGCGTTATCCCCGGTTGATGTTGCATGCCTACAGCATTCGCTTCCGTCACCCGAAGGGCCAGGAGCTGGAAATCGTGGCGCCTGTGCCCGAAAGCTTTCAACAGGGGTTTGAAGCGCTTCAGGCGGAGACTACAGGCGTTGCGACCGACCATTCAGCCACCACTTCCTCTTCTTCGAGCACATAAAAGCGACGTAGCAGCGGGGCAATCAGGCAGGCATGATTGGGGACGATCTGTACGCGGTCGCCTACTTGAAGCGTAGAGCCACCGCGTATGTGCATCCAACCGTGCTCTTCTGAAAGGCGTGCAATGAGGGCATGGGGCAACGGGGTACGGCTGGCCGGACGGTACAGCGGCAGGCCGTAGCCCTGCGTTCCGTATCCCTGATCTGTGGCCAGCGCCTTTTTGCCGGCATCCAGAAAGACCCACCAGCCTCCCCGGCCATCCGGCTTTCGGCTCACCACACGGGCCAGCACGGTCAGCGCGCAGGCGTCAAGCGAGCAGCTTCCCAGCGCCACCTGCATGACGTCGTGAAAGACGTAGTTGCCGGGACGGATCTCCGTAATGCGAAAGCCCTGCATTGTGCGGTTTGTGAAGTAATGCGCCGTGGGTGTGGAACCGACGCTGAGCTCGAGCCGATCCGGATGAACCAGTCCGGCCTGATGTAAGGTAACCGCTGCAGCCAGGAGCCGATCACGTTCTTCGGCGGCGATGCGCCGTAACGCGTCGGCAGGCGATTCATCGGGACCAGGGCCATGGTAGGCCTGGCCGGCATGGGTGAGCAGGCCGATCAGCCGCAGGCTCGGACGCTCCTGAATCATCCGGGCGCACGCTACCAACTGTGAGCCGTCGTTCCAGCGCACCCCCGTGCGGCCAAATCCCGTATCGATCTCCAGCAGCACCTCGGCCTGGCGATCACGTGCAGCAAAGAAGTCGGCGGCTTCGCGAATCGCCTCGGGGGTATCGAGACAGAAAGAAAGCCGTGCCCGCGCCATAAGCCCGAGTAATCGCTTGTAGCGATCAACGCCGACGGTGGGGTAAGCCACGCGCACGTCGGTAAAACCGGCCGCCACAAAAGCCTCCGCTTCGTCAACGGTGGCCACCGTAATGCCTGCTGCTCCTGTTTCCTGTTGCAGCCGGGCCAGTTCGGACGATTTGTGCGTTTTGGTGTGTGGGCGCAGTGCAACGCCTTCCTGCGCGGCACGTTGCTGCATTTCTCGAAGGTTACGTAGCAGACGCTGCCGGTCAATCAGCGCGACGGGTGTGGGCAGAGTATCTACGGTGTACATAGCCAGCTTCGAGCTTAAGGAAACATAGACATAACCGATAGCACCGATTGTAAAAATAACATCGCCTGTCCGTTATGACCGTCGCAGCAAAAGAGGTAAAAACCATGGAGGCGCTTCGCCCGGAAGTAGCCGAAACCTTTCTGGCGCTGCAGCAGGTGATTACGCGGGCAGCGATTGGCGCGGCCCGGACGGCCCAGCGGCTGGAGCATATCGGAGCACAGTTTTCGGAGGCACGGGCCGGTGTAGAAAATGCAGCGCGCGCAATGCAGCAGATCCGGCAACGTGTGAAATCCGTGACCGAAGCGGCCCGTTCGACAGCCGAAGTTGCCCATCAGGTAACCCGGCTTACCGAAGAAGGGCGCCAGCAAAGTAGCGCATCGCGCAAAGCCATTGGCACGCTGGAGCAACAGATTGGGGCCGTCATGCAGCGGCTGGAGCGGCTGGTGGTCCAGGTGCAGGGCATCACGCAGATCAGCGATGTAATCGACCGAATTGCCTGGAAGACAAAATTACTGGCTTTCAATGCAGGGATTGAGGCTGCGCGAGTCGGACGTGAAGGGCAGAGTTTTTCCGTGCTGGCCAATGAAATCAAAACGCTTTCGGAAGACACAGCGCAGCAGACGCGCCAAATCCGATCCCTGATCAATGATCTGATCAAAGAGCTCCAACCGGTAGAGGAAGCCATCTCCCAGAGCCGGACGCTGTTGCATGCTACCGTGGAACAGTCCGATCGACTGGAGATAGCCCTGCAGCGCATCCACACGCTGGCCGATCAGGCGGCGGAGCATATGGACCGGGTGGTTTCAACCGTGGATGTGCAGCTGCAGGATGCCGAGACGGTCGGGGCGACCCTGCAGCAGGCGCTGGCAGCCGTGGGGCATGTCGATAAAGAGGCCCGGTATATCGCACAGGACGCTTTTACGCTTTCGGAGCTGGTTGAGGATGCCTACGGTTATCTGGGCCGTTTTGAGGGACACTCCCTCTTCCATCGCGCGCTGCAACTGGCGCGTGAGCTGGCCGAGCGCAGTCGCCGCATCTTTGAGCAGGTGATCGACGAAGGTCGGTGTACGCTGGAGGATGTGCTGGCGCTGGAATATACGGAAATTAAAGGGCGCAAGGCTATCGCGTCGCTGGCCCGACTGTTCGACGTAAGCCGCGTACCAGAAAGTGGCTTTGATCCGCCTAAGTACAGCACGCGCTACGATCACCTGGTGGACGAAGCGCTGCAGCAGGTGATGGACGAGGTGCTCGAACGAGAACCCCGCCTGACCTTTGCCCTGATCATTGATCTGAACTCCTACGCCCCCATTCACAACCGACGCTTCTGTCAGGACTGGACAGGTGATCCCGAAAAAGACTTGGTAGGCAACCGGATCAAACGATTCTTTTTTGACAAAGGCGTGCTGGTACGGGGCGCCCGCGTCGGGCTTCCACAGGCAGCCGTAGCGTTGCCTAACATGGCACGACGCGAAGATTTTCTGCGCGTGTGCGATCTGCGTGAGCGCCCGGAAGAGCGGGACGTCTTCCTGGTGCAGACCTATGCGCGCGACACGGGACAGGTGCTCAGCGTGCTGACCGTTCCCCTTTACGTGAAGGGGCACCGCTATGGAGCGGTTCTGCTGGGCTGGGATCCAGAACAGGTAGGCTGATCAGGGATGAATGCGCTGGCCGACCTGCCCCATGGCCACGCGTAGCCGGTTGCGGGCACGCTCCAGGGCAGCTGCCGCCTCGGCGCGTTCTTCAGGCGTCTGAGCCTGCTGAAGACGCTCAAGGGCGCGTTGTTCGGCCGTGCGGGCTCGCTCAACGTCGATTTCAGAAGCCGGTTCGGCCGTCTCGGCCAGGATGGTCACCGTATTGCCCAGCACTTCGACGAAACCGCCGCTCGTGGCAAAGGTGATGCGCTCGCCTGCAGGCGTGGTTACAAAGAGGGGGCCTACCGTGATGGCTGCCACCATAGGGGCGTGATTGTAGAGCACTTCGAACGAGCCCTCCACGCCCGGCGCGCGCACGCTGAGCGCTTCGCCTCGAAACACGCGCCGGTCAGGCGCGACGATTTCCACAAAGAGGGTCCGTGCCATGATCAGGCCTCAGCTTCTTTGAGCATCTTTTCGCCCGCTTCGATCACCTCTTCGATGGTGCCGCGCAGCAGGAAAGCACGTTCGGGCAGGTGATCCAGCTCACCGTCGAGGATCATGCGGAAGCCGCGTACGGTGTCCTCGATCTTGACGTACTTGCCGGGAATGCCCGTGAACTGCTCTGCCACGAAGAAGGGTTGGCTCAGGAAGCGCTGCACACGGCGAGCCCGGTGCACCACCAGCTTATCCTCCTCGGAGAGCTCATCCATACCCAGGATGGCGATAATGTCTTGCAGCTCTTTGTAGCGCTGAAGGATCTGCTTGACTTCCTGCGCCACCCGGTAGTGTTCCTCGCCCACGATGTTCGGATCCAGGATACGGCTGGTTGATTCGAGCGGATCGACGGCCGGGTAGATACCCTGGGCCGCAAGCTGACGGCTGAGCACCGTGGTAGCGTCCAGGTGGGCAAACGTGGTGGCCGGGGCCGGGTCGGTCAGGTCGTCGGCCGGCACGTAGATGGCCTGGAAGGAAGTAATGGCTCCGTGTTTGGTGGAGGTGATCCGCTCCTGCAGCTCACCCATTTCGGTGGCCAACGTGGGCTGATACCCTACAGCGGAGGGCATACGTCCCAGCAGGGCCGACACCTCAGAGCCAGCCTGGGTGAAACGGAAGATGTTGTCAATAAAGAGCAGCACGTCGCGGCCGCCCAGGTCCCGGAAGTACTCGGCGATGGCCAGTCCGGTCAACGCTACACGGGCACGGGCGCCCGGTGGTTCGTTCATCTGCCCGAATACGAGCGTGGCCTGGCTGTTTTTCAGCTCCTCAAAATCCACCTTCGAGAGGTCCCACCCCCCTTCCTCCATGGACTCGAGAAATGCTTCGCCGTAGCGAATAACCTTGCTTTCGAGCATCTCGCGGAGCAGGTCGTTCCCCTCACGCGTGCGCTCACCGACGCCGGCAAAGACCGAAAGCCCTTCGTGCGCCTTGGCGATGTTGTTAATCAGCTCCATGATGAGCACGGTCTTGCCGACGCCGGCACCGCCAAACAGGCCAACCTTTCCTCCGCGCATCACCGGCTGGATCAGGTCGATCACCTTGATGCCGGTTTCCAGCATCTCAACCCGTGTGGCCAGTTCCTCGAAGGGCGGTGCCGGTGCGTGAATGGGCCGGTAGCCTTCCGCCTTGGGCTGCGGCAGCCCGTCAATGGCCTGCCCCACTACGTTGAACAGTCGCCCACGAATTTCCGGGCCAATAGGCACGGAAATGGGGCGGTCCAGGTTGCGTACAGGCGTGCCACGCGTCAAGCCGTCGGTCGAGTCCATTGCAATGGCCCGCACCCGATTTTCGCCCAGATGCTGCTCGACCTCCAGCACCAGCTCGCTACCGTCCTCGCGCGTAATCACCAGCGCGTCATAGATCTCTGGGAGTTGCTCTTCAGGAAATTCGACATCTACCACCGGGCCGATGATCTGGACTACCCGGCCAACCGCCTGATCCGTCTTGATTTCCATGCCGAAAGCTGTTTCGTTTGCCTCTTTGCGCTTCTCGAAATACCTGGCTGCTGCAGGCAATAAGATAACGTTTTTCGCAGGGGATGTAGCCGTGCAACGGTCAAACCTACGGGATTGATCTCAAAGAATCCGGGAAATTTGGCAAGAACAACAGCGTAGCGCACCTTCCTGCTTGGCAGAGAGGGATTGCACACCTGGAAGGCACTTTTTACCTTGGCCTCGAACATTCAACGGAGAGAAAAGCCTATGAATGTGCATAAGCTTTGGTTTTACTGCGGGCTCATCGGCCTATGGCTGGCTCCCGCGCTGGTCGCGCAATCGTTGCAATCCCCTGAAGCGTTTCTGGGATACCGGCTGGGCACGCGCTTCACGCCCCATCACCGGGTGGTGGATTATTTCGAGTATGTGGCGCGCACCTCGCCGCGCGTGCAACTGGTGCAATATGGCGAGACCTACGAAGGACGTCCGCTGCTGCTGGCCATTATCTCTTCGCCAGAAAACCTGGCGCGTATCGAGGCGCTCCGTGAGGACAATCTCCGACGGGCCGGGCGGCTGGCCGGCACCCCCGATCCGGAGGGACCCGTGTTCGTCTGGCTCAGCTACAATGTGCACGGTAACGAGGCGGTCAGCACAGAAGCAGCGCTGCTGACACTCTATACCCTGGCGCATCCCGATAGTCAGCGCACCGGCGTTTGGTTGCAACAGGCGGTCGTTTTGCTGGATCCCTGCCTGAATCCAGATGGGCGTGAACGCTACGTGCAATGGTATCACCGAATGCTGGGCAGACAGCCGGATCCTGACCCGGTTGCCCGGGAGCATCACGAGCCCTGGCCCGGCGGCCGAACCAATCATTACTACTTCGACCTGAACCGCGACTGGGCCTGGGGCACGCAGCAGGAGACGCAGGCGCGCCTGGCTATCTATCATCAATGGATGCCGCAGATCCACGTGGACTTCCATGAACAGCGCGTGGACGAGCCGTACTACTTTGCCCCGGCCGCCCGACCCATTCATCCACTGATCACGGACTGGCAGCGGGCCCTTCAGGATACGATTGGCCGCAACCATGCCCGTTACTTCGATGCAGACGGCCGGCTTTACTTCACACGCGAAGTGTTCGACCTTTTCTATCCGGGCTACGGCGACACCTGGCCTACCTTCAATGGCGCGATCGGAATGACCTACGAACAGGGTGGCGGTGGACGCGCCGGTCTGGCCATTCGTACTGCCGAAGGCGATACGCTTACCCTGGCCGAACGCATCCGTAATCACTACACCACCGGCCTGTCCACTATTGAGACGGCCGTCCGGCACCGACGCACGCTGCTGGATCGGTTCGCCCGGTACTTCGCCGAAGCCCAGATACAACCGGCCGGCCGCTACCAGGCGTTTCTGGTGCGCGGGGACAATCATCCCGACCGACTGGCGGCGCTTACAGCGCTGCTCGATCGTCAGGGGATTCAATACGGCACGCTCACACGGGTCCGGGTTGTCCGAGGGGTGGATTATGCAACGGGCGAGCGTCGGCGCATCGAAGTCCGTCCGGGGGATCTGGTAGTGAGCGCCTACCAGCCGGCCGGCGTGCTGGCGCAGGTGCTGTTCGATCCGAATCCCTCGCTGCCCGATTCGCTCACTTACGACATTACAGCCTGGGCGCTACCTTACGCTTTTGGGCTGGAAGCCTATGCGCTGACCGAGCGTCTGGAGCCGGACCGTGAGGGTTGGCAACGCCCTGCGCCAGCGCTCCCGGCGGAGGCCCGTCCGTACGCCTACCTGGTGCGCTGGGGAGGACTTGATGCCGTTCGTTTTCTTGCCGAAGTGCTGCAACAGGGTGTTCGTGTGCGGATGACCGAAGCACCGCTCACCTTGAACGGACAGCGCTTCGCGCCCGGTACGCTGATTCTGACGCGTGCAGGCAACGAGCGTCTGGGTGTCCGTTTCGATCGCATTGTACGCGAGGCAGCCCGTCGCTGGCACCAGCAGCTCTATACGACCAGCACGGGCTTCGTAGAGGAGGGCCCCGATCTCGGTTCGTCACGCATACGTTTCCTCCGGCGCCCACGCGTCTATTTGCTGGCGGGGCCACCTGCTTCCGCCTATGCCATGGGTGAGATCTGGCACTTCTTTGATCAGGTGTTGCACTATCCGGTTACGCTGGTTCGACGTGACGAACTGGATGAATTGCTGCTTGATGAAGGGGACGTGCTGATTTTGCCGCACGGGTTTTATAAGGCGCAAGAAGTCTCACTCGAATCACTACTGGAAGGCGTGCGGCGCGGTGCCCGACTGATCGCGCTGGAAGGCGCGTTAGGGCTACTGGAGGGACAGCAAGGGGTGTCGCTGAAGCGGCGACAGGACGAAAATGCCGGAGAGCGGGAGGACGGCCCCGGGCCGCGTCGTTACGGAGAACGTGAGCGGGAAGCCATCAGCGATCGGGTGCCAGGCGCCGTCTATTGTGTCCAGCTTGATCCCACTCATCCGATAGCCTTCGGGTTACCGCGCTACTTTACGCTGAAGCGCAGCCCACGGGCCTACGAGCTGCTGGAAAACGGCTGGAATGTCGCCTGGCTCGAAAACGGGCACCCCTGCAGCGGTTTTGCTGGATACCGCACGGCAGATCGGCTCCGCGAAACGCTTGTGGTCGGCACCCAGCGGTTGGGGCGGGGCATGCTCATTTTCTTTGTGGACGATCCGCTTTTCCGGGGCTTCTGGTACGCCGGCCAACTGTTGTTTGCGAATGCCGTGTTTTTCGGAGAATGAAGCATCAGGAGCGGTCGGCGCTGCCTCTGGAGTGCCCGAGCGTGTGGAGGCCGACAGGCGGCATCAATGGTGCCGTTTTGCGCCTTCTCGTTTCGGCGCCGTGGCTTTCTGCAAGCTCCGGGTTCGCCCTTTTCTTGCCGGGGCGGCTAACGTTGCCTGAATGCCTCTTTGCTATGAAGAGGCGCCTTGAAGCTAAGCAGTCCGAGCTGAAGTTCGGCAGGTCGGCAGGAGGCCGAATCCGGAAGGATGCCCCCAACGGGCGGGTGCCTACGATTGCCATCGCCCTTCGGCATAGCGGGCACGCAGCAGGGGGCGTAGGGGTGGTGGGGTTTCGGCAAAGCGATAGGCGGCCAGCAGCTCGCGGCGGAAAGCGTCGAGCTGGTCGTGGCGATGGGTGTAGAGCGTGGCGAGCAGCTCCCCGGGGGCCACGGGGTCGCCAGGCTTTCGGTGGAGCACCAGGCCGGCCGTGGGATCCACCGGGTCTTCTTTGACGCGGCGGCCGGCGCCCAGTTGCACGGCCAGGCGTCCCACCGCCCGGGCATCCAGATCGGCTACATAGCCGTGGGCCTCCGCAGGTGCGCGCACCTCGCCGGCCGGTTCAGCGTCAGGGCGAGTATCGGGGCGCTCGAGTACGCGGACATCGCCGCCCTGGGCCTGTACCATGGCGCAGAAGCGTTCGAACGCCCGGCCATCCGTCAGCGCCGCACGGGCCTGCTGGCGGCCGGCTTCAGGCGTGTCGGCTACGCCGCCCAGCCAGAGCATCTCGCCGGCCAGCGCCAGCGTTACCTCGATCAGATCTTCGATGCCGGTAAAATCTCCCCGGAGAGCCTGCAGGCTTTCGACTACTTCGGGCCAGTTGCCGACCGCGCGGCCCAGCGGCACGTTCATATCGGTCAGCCAGGCAACGGCCGGACGGCCGGCCCGCGTGGCAATGCCTACAAGCGTTTCGGCCAGCCGTCGGGCATCCGCTTCCTGTTGCATGAAGGCGCCGCGGCCATACTTGACGTCGAACACGAGCGCCTCGGCGCCTTCGGCCAGCTTCTTACTGAGAATGGAAGCCGCAATGAGAGGGATCGATTCGATCGTGCCCGTTACATCACGGAGCGCGTAAAGCTTGCGGTCGGCCGGGGCGATTTCATCGGTCTGGCCGATCATCACCACGCCCAGTTCCCGGAGCTGGCGGCGAAACGCCGCAATGGACAGATCGGTGCGCAGGCCCGGGATCGATTCCAGTTTGTCGAGCGTGCCACCCGTGTGGCCCAGGCCGCGGCCCGAGATCATCGGCACCGGTACGCCGCAGGCAGCCACCAGCGGAGCCAGGATGAGCGAGACTTTGTCGCCCACGCCGCCGGTGGAGTGTTTGTCCACAGTGCGTCCGGGTAAGTCCGACAGGTCCAGCACCTGGCCTGAGTGCAGCATGGCCTCGGTGAGCGCGTCCATTTCCGCTTCGCTGAGGCCGCGCAGAAAGGCGGCCATCAGGAAGGCACTCATCTGATAGTCGGGCACTTCGCCGCGCGTGTAGGCCTGGACGAGCCAGCGCAGATCGTCGGGGGCGAGTTGCCCTCCGTCGCGTTTGGTGATGATCAGTTCGACAACGTCTGGCATAGAAAAAATATGGATCAGAACTACCTGTCGGCATTTTTTGTGGAAAGCAAGATGCAACCACAGGCGGATAAAATGCAACAATAAAAAAGAGGCGGTCTACGGAGGGCAGACCGCCTCTGACTGTCCTGCAAGAACGCCGGGAGTTACTGGGTTTCTGCGTCGGCTTCGGGCTTCTGGTGACCCTGAGAGGTCACCTTCCCATAACGCCGCATGAACTTCTCCACGCGACCGGCCCGGTCGACGAACTGGCGCACGCCCGTATAGAACGGGTGGTTCGTTGCGTCCACGTCGGAAACGTAAACCGGCCCCTTCATCGTCGAGCGAATCTGAAACTCGGTGCCGTCGGCCAGCCGCACGGTGATCAAATTGTATTCCGGATGCAGCCCCTTTTTCATGGCAACCCCGTCCGCGTTTTGAGAGCTTTTCCTGAATCGAAGACTCATGCAACGGATAACCAAAAGCTTCGGTTCCGGCTCAGGGGGCCGTGTAGATTTCGGCGCCTTTTTCGCGGAACTCGCGGGCTTTTTCTTCCAGCCCTTCTTCGATTACCTGCCGGGCATCGACGCCTTTCTGCTCGGCCAGCGCCCGGATTTCTTCGGTGATCTTCATGGAGCAGAACTTCGGCCCGCACATCGAACAGAAGTGCGCCAGCTTGGCCCCTTCGGCCGGGAGCGTCTCGTCGTGATACTCGCGGGCCCGCTCCGGATCAAGCGACAGATTGAACTGGTCCTCCCAGCGGAATTCAAAGCGGGCCTTGGAGAGGGCATTGTCCCAGTACTGGGCGCCGGGATGCCCTTTGGCCAGATCGGCCGCGTGCGCGGCAATTTTGTAGGCAATTACGCCTTCGCGCACGTCGTTCTTGTTGGGCAGTCCCAGGTGCTCTTTGGGCGTGACGTAGCAGAGCATGGCGGCCCCGAACCAGCCGATCATGGCCGCGCCGATGGCCGACGTGATGTGGTCGTAGGCCGGTGCGATGTCGGTGACCAGCGGCCCGAGCGTGTAGAAGGGGGCTTCATAGCAGTCGGCCAGCTCCCGGTCCACGTTTTCCTTGATCAGGTGCATGGGAATATGGCCGGGGCCCTCGATCATCACCTGCACGTCGTACTTCCAGGCGATCTGCGTCAGCTCCCCGAGCGTCTTGAGCTCGGCAAACTGCGCCTCATCGTTGGCATCCTGGATGGAACCAGGCCGCAGTCCATCACCCAGGCTGATCGACACGTCGTACTGGCGCAGAATCTCACAGATTTCCTCAAAGTGCGTGTAGAGGAAGTTTTCTCTGTGGTGAGCCAGGCACCACTTGGCGATAATCGAGCCGCCACGGGAGACGATGCCCGTGCGGCGGTGGGCGGTCAGCGGGATGTAGGCGAGCCGGACGCCCGCATGAATCGTCATGTAATCGACCCCCTGCTCGCACTGCTCGATGAGGGTATCGCGGAAGATTTCCCAGGTCAGCTCTTCAGGCCTGCCGCCCACCTTTTCCAGGGCCTGATAGATGGGCACCGTTCCGATGGGTACCGGACTGTTACGCAGGATCCACTCGCGGGTCTCGTGGATGTTTTTCCCTGTCGAGAGGTCCATCACCGTATCGGCACCCCAGTAGATGGCCCACAGCAGCTTTTCAACCTCTTCATCGATGGAACTGGAGACAGCCGAGGTGCCGATGTTCGCGTTGATCTTGACCAGGAAGTTGCGGCCGATGATCATCGGCTCGCATTCCGGATGGTTGACGTTGCAGGGAATGATCGCGCGGCCGCGGGCCACCTCGTCGCGCACAAACTCGGGCGTGATGACCGGTGGGATCTGGGCGCCCCAGCCCTGACCGGGATGCTGGAACGCGAGCGACCAGCGGTCGCCCAGCTCTTTCTGGAGTTCGAGAAGCCGCTCACGCCGCTGGTTTTCTCGGATGGCAATGAACTCCATTTCCGGTGTGATGATGCCCTGGCGGGCATAGTGCATCTGGGTAACGGCCGCGCCGTTTTTGCCGCGCAGCGGACGCCTCCGTGGCCCGGGCCACCGGTGCAGCTTGCCGCGCTGTTCAGCCCGTTGCCGTTCGGTTTCGTTTCGATAGCCGTCGTCGATGGGCTGTACCGGGCGCCCATCGTATTCTTCGACGTCGCCGCGGGCCTCAATCCACGGCCGTCGCAGGGGCGGCAGGCCCTGGCGGATGTCGCCGTGAAAGTCAGGGTCGCCCCACGGCCCGCGGGTATCGTAGAGCAAGACCGGCTCGTTGGGCTCCAGGCTTCCGTCCGGCAGCCGCGTAGGCGAAAGCTGAACTTCTTTGAACGGCACGCGCAGCTCCGGATAGCGGCTGCCCGATACGTACACGCGCCGAATCGCAGCAGGTGGTCTGGGAATCATCGTGCCCTCCCTGGGTTTTTGGTGACGGTTGACCGACAGTCCAAACCCGGGGGCACGCAGAGAAAGGCACCAACGGCAACATGTGCGATCGGTGACCGTTTCCCTGCGCCGGCATTACCCGGATCAGGTTCAAAGGGTATGCTCTCAGCCCTGCCCCGCTACGGGACAGAGCACCCCCACGGTCTGCCTGCGCCAACGTCGCGCAAAACAAACCGTTCCCGCTCTGGATGAGCGAAGCCGAACGCTTGGGGATTGCAGCTTCAGTGAATCGGCCCGTGTTACAATCAGCCTTTGGTGCTTCTGGCACACTTCGGGCGGCATCAGGCCGTACCGTGGGTACAGATTGGCTCACCCGGGTCTCGGGAGACGTCTTCAGGAAGCCCCGGCGTATCGGTGTACGAGGGCTCAGTCAGGAGCAATCTTCTGTAGCCAGACTTCAATCGTAGTGACAAATCGTTCTGCCTCTATCAAAAGCTCGGCTACTGTCCGGGCATCGAAGTCAAGATCTCATAGTCGGCGCGGGTGCGTAGTTCGAGGGCGTACGAGAGTGCAGCGCTGAGTTCTCGGAGAAGGGTGCCCGAAACCACAAAATGCAGGTGAAAGCGATGATGCACGCCGTGGTGCGTTCGGGGCGCCTCGCCTTTAAACAGGAGCGCTGCAGAAGCGGCATAAAACATGGCATAGTAGGCGCGGTTAATGGCGCCTTCAAGGTCTCCGTAAGTGTGGAGCGTGCGGGCCGACACGAGGGCCTGATGTGCCTTGTTCAGAAGGGCGCGCTGTCGTTCGGTCATAGCAACGAGATCCCTTCGCGGTGCACGTTCCGAAGGAACGGATGCGACGAATCCTGAAACGTCAGCTCGTCCACGGGCTGACGTGAAACGTAGCGTCCGAAACGTTCAAGCAATTCGAGTTGGAGGGCGGTCAACCGTTTCAGTTCGGCAGCGACGTCGACAGGGCCCTGAAGCACAAGGAGCAAATCGACATCGCTCTCCGCATGAGCTTCGCCCCGTGCCTGAGAGCCATAGAGTATCAGGTGATGCAATCGTTTTCCATAAGTACCTTGAAGCCATTGTCGGGCAAAGGCCAGAGCGTGTTGCACCTCAGGTTGCAGTCGGGGCATTTGTGCGGCAGAGTCGTGCACCGGAACATCTACACTTGCAGACAAAACGCCGGGAAGGGAGGCGAGTTCGACTGCCGTGAATATCCTTGAAGCTGCCTGGAAGCGGGCAGGACCGGCCATCCGTCGTATACTTCGATGTCACCACAGACCCCGATTCCCCGGGACGCTGCAGCGGGAGCAGCCCCTGACGAATGTCGCCGTGAAAGTCCGGATCGCCCTACGGTTTGTCCCCGCCAGCGTCGCGGAAAACAAACCGTTTCCGCCGAAGGAAAGCAAAAAACGGGCATGCACTGCATGCGGCACCGATAAAAGTTGCAATTTCATCGGCACGATGCCTCCGGCCTTCCGCGCTTCAGCAAAGCATGCTTGTCCTCTGCATTGTTGTTTGTTCAAATATGTTGAGATAAAAAGTTACATTTTACACCGGCCCTGGCGCTTGACAAATCCTGTGTGTGTGTATCTTAACGGCAGCTTCTCAAAAGCGAGGTACGGTTCCCGTTGAGACATTTCGGCCATGTCGGCGGCCTGGAAAATCGGCCTGGGCCTGTTGCTCCTAACGCTGAGTTGGAGCCTGTATGCCTGGCGCGTGCATGAGCGCCCGCCACAGGTGC
>JALSJJ010000086.1 GCA_026989375.1 Rhodothermus sp. | reverse complement strand
CCCGCACGCACAAAAATGTCGTAGAGCGAAACACCGTCCACCTTGTAGTGGTGCAGTTGCTGCTCCACGTAAGTGGAAGCCGGCACCACGTAGGTATCGATCCGCACTTCCTGGCCTCTCAGAATCCGGGCGGCTGCAATGAAGTCTTCCAGCTTGCCGCCGGTGCAGCTACCGATATAGGCACGATCGAGCTTCGTGCCGGCCACTTCGGTGACGGTTGCCCGATTGTCGGGTCGGTGGGGTTTGGCCACCACTGGCTCCAGCCTCGAGACATCATAGACATACTCCGAGTGATAGCGGGCATCGGGATCGCTACGGAAGATTTCAAAAGGCGCATCTGTCCGTTCCCGCACATACGCGATAGTTTTCTCGTCGGGTGCGATGATGCCGCTCTTGCCCCCCGCCTCAATCGCCATGTTCGTCAACGTCATGCGTTCCTCGATCGACAGGTCGTAGACCGCCTCGCCGTCGAATTCCATGGCACGGTAGGTCGCCCCGTCAATCCCGATGTCCCCGATGATGGTCAGAATGAGATCTTTGGCCATCAGGTAAGGGGGCAGGCTACCTTCGAAGATGAAGCGCATGGTTTCGGGCACCTTGACCCAGATTTTGCCGGTGCCCATAATGAAGGCCGCGTCCGTATTCCCCACTCCGGTCGAGAAGAGCCCAAAGGCTCCTGAAGTGCACGTATGGCTATCGGTCCCGATCAGCACAATCCCCGGCCGATTGAACCCCTCCTCTGCCAGCGCCACATGACAGACGCCCTTGTAGCGGGCTGTGCCCACATCATAGTAATAGGGCAGCTCCTGCTCCCGCGCAAATTCACGCAAAATCTCAATATTGCGCCGGGCGTGCGGATCAGACGTGAAGATATAGTGATCCGGTAAAATGACTACCTTTTCTCGATCCCACACGCGGGCCTGCGGTCCAAATTCCCGCTTAAAGATTTCAATAGTGGGGGGGCCACACACGTCATGCGTCATCAGGATGTCGACGCTGATCCAGATGTTCTCACCCGGCGCGACGCGGTCGCGTCCGGCATGTCGGGCCAGAATTTTTTCAGTGATGGTCATCCCCATAGGTGTTCCTCAGATTTAGATTCAGGCAGCAGCACCGCCAAACGATTGCATAATTCCGGAACGGACGAACGAGACACTCTCGCGGTCGGCACGAAACAGTTCCAGTTGGTTGATGGCGTCCAGATACGCATTGGCCGAAGCGCGCAGTACATCGGTATGCTGCGCCACCCCTTTGAAGCGGCTGCCACTGAAGGCTATGACCACTGTCACTTCGCCCACTGCGTCGGCTCCTTCGGTGACCGAACGCAGTTCGTAACTGATCAGCTCGTGCGCCGCGCCCACTGCCTGGTCGATGGCTTTATAGACGGCGTTCACCGGACCATCACCAGTTGCTCGTTCACTCCGCAGCGTGCCGGTTGCCTGGTGGTAGAGCTGCACTTCGGCTTCAGGCGCCCGATGGGTCCCCGTAGCTACATGGAGCGCAATGAGCCGCCAGGGTGTGGCCTCATCTTCGGCAGGTTGGTCTTCAACCAGACGGCGCAGATCTTCGTCGAAGATTTCCTTCTTCAAGTCGGCCAGCGCCAGGAAACGTCGGTAGATCTCCTCCTTGCGCGCTTCTGGCAATTCAATGCCCAGTTTAGCCAGGCGGCTAAAGAGTCCATGACGTCCTGAATGGCGTCCCAGTCGAATTTGCTCGGGTTGCTGGCCGACATCCTCTGCCCGCATAATTTCGTAGGTATCGCGCCGCCGCAGAACGCCGTGCTGATGGATGCCTGCCTCGTGGCTAAAAGCGTTACGCCCCACAATAGCTTTATTGGGCGGCACGGGGAAGCCGGTTGCCAGCGACACCATCCGGCTGGTTTCCATTAGATACTGCGTTACAATGTTGATCTGTGGCTGGCCAAAGCGGCCGCTGCGCACTTTCAACGCCATAACAACTTCTTCAAGCGCTGCATTACCAGCCCGTTCTCCGATGCCATTAATCGTGCATTCGATCTGCCGCACGCCAGCCTGCACGGCTGCCAGCGAATTGGCTACGGCCAACCCAAGATCGTCATGGCAATGTGCAGAAAAGACAATGGAGGCAGGCGGCTGCACTCGACGGATTACTTCTCGAAACATCGCTGCGTACTCGTCCGGCACGCAGTAGCCCGTTGTATCTGGTAAGTTGATGGTCGTGGCGCCGGCTTCAATGGCGACCTGCACGACTTCCGCCAGGTAGCCTACGTCCGTGCGCCCGGCATCTTCGGCACTGAACTCTACGTCGTCGGTGAAGGTGCGCGCCAGGCGCACCGCCTCTTCGGTCAGGCGCAGGATCGTCTGGCGTTTTTCGGCCAGCGTGCGCCCGTACCGGGCCTCGCCGAACTTGGCATCGATGTGAATGTCGCTGGTGGCGATGAACGTATGGATGCGCGTGCGCTTGCCGGGCTTCAGCGCCTCGCCCGCTGCCCGGATGTCTTCTTCACGGGCACGTGCCAGCGCACAGATAACTGGCCCTTCTACCTCGGCAGCAATGCGCTGAACCGCTTCAAACTGGGCCGGTGATGAAATCGGAAAACCAGCCTCGATAACGTCCACGTGCAGCCGGGCCAGTTGATGGGCGATCCGCAGCTTTTCGTCGATGGTCATGGAAGCGCCCGGTGCTTGCTCGCCATCACGCAGCGTAGTGTCGAAGATGATGATGCGGTCATTCATGGCTGTTGGCAGAGTTAGGGACAGCAGGTTCGGTGGAGCCGCTTCGGTTACGTGGACGCGCCCGGCCGACCGGTAACCCGCGGCAACCAGTTACCGGCTTTCTTCCCTGGCCGGGCGCCTGCTAAGTCGCCGTCCCCCTCTACCAGCCTTTGCGGCTACGACCGATTCGTTCATACGTCCCGATTCGATCGGTTTATGGTGTTACCGGCGTTTGCTGTCGCACGTAGTTTGCAATGAACTGCCCGACGACTTCGGTCGAGACAGGCCTCTCGCCAGCCCAGCACAGGTCGGCCGTCTTGACCCCCTCAGCCAGGGCCGTCTCGACACCCCGGCGGATCGCCTGCGCTGCCGCTTCCTGTCCGAGCGTTTCCAGCAGCATCGCGGCCGACAGGATCGCCCCCAGTGGATTGGCCTTTCCCTGTCCGGCAAGGTCCGGTGCACTGCCGTGCACCGGCTCGAACAGGCCTACCCGCCTCCCGATGCTGGCCGACGGCAGCATGCCCAGCGATCCGGGCAACGTAGCGGCCAGATCCGAAAGGATATCCCCGAACAGGTTACCGGTAACCACTACGTCGAACCGACGCGGATCGCGCATTAGCTGCATGGCCGCATTGTCCACGTAATAGTGTTCCAGCTCCAGCTCAGGGAACTCTTCCCGGTGCACCTGAGCAACCACCTCGCGCCAGAGCTGGGACACTTCGAGTACGTTGGCTTTGTCTACCGACGCCACACGGCCCCGCCGACGTTTTGCCCACGTAAAAGCCACCCGGGCGATACGGGCCACCTCTTCGCGCGTGTAGCGCATCGTATTCCAGGCGCGTCGGTGATCTTGCCCGCGCGGTTCGCCAAAGTAGATACCGCCGGTCAGCTCGCGCACGATAAGCAGATCGGTCCCGGCCACGATGTTGCGTTTCAGCGGCGACGCCTCGGCCAATGCTTCGGGCACCTGCACGGGCCGCAGATTGGCATAAGCCCCAAGCGCCTTGCGCAGCCGCAACAGTCCGGCTTCGGGGCGCTGTGCCCGATCCAGATGGTCCCAGGAGGGGCCGCCCACAGCGCCCAGCAGCACCGCATCGGCCTGCAGGCAGGCCTGCTGCACCGGCGCGGGCAGGGGATCGCCCCGTGCGTCAATGGCGGCGCCGCCTACCGGATGGACCTCGGTGGTCATCCGAAAGCCAAAGGCTTCGGCGGCGGCCTCCAGCACGCGCACCGCCTCGCGCGTTACCTCCGGCCCGATGCCATCGCCGGGTAGCACAACGATATGGTAAGACGGTGGGCGCATCGTCCTCTCCCTCAGGCGGCTGGTGTTTCTTCAGGAACTTCTTTGGCCTGGAGCCAGCGCATCATCTGGCGCAGCTTGCGGCCGATCTGCTCAATGGGATGCTGACGCGTCTGCGCACGCTCGGCCCGCAATTGCTTTTCCCCCGACGCATACTCGGCAATCCATTCCCGCGCGAACTGCCCGGACTGAATCTCCTGCAAAATTTTTTTCATCTCCGCTTTCACCTGCGGGCCAATGATACGCGGCCCCCGCGTGTAGCCCCCGTACTCGGCCGTATCGCTGACCGCATGGTACATGTAGGAGATACCGCCTTCGTAATAGAGATCGACAATCAGCTTCAATTCGTGCAGGCATTCGAAGTAGGCCAGTTCTGGCGGATAGCCAGCCTCTACCAGCGTCTCGAAACCGGCTTTGATCAGCTCGGCCGATCCGCCGCAGAGCACGGCCTGCTCCCCGAACAGGTCGGTCTCGGTCTCATCCTTGAAGGTCGTTTCGATCACTCCGGCCCGTGTCCCCCCGATGGCGGCTGCATAGCTGAGCGCCAGCTCGCGCGCCTGCCCGGTCGCATTCTGAGCCACAGCCACCAGACAGGGCACGCCACTTCCTTCCTGATAGGTGCGCCGCACCAGACGACCGGGCGACTTGGGCGCCACCATGAACACGTCAATGTCAGCGGGCGGCTTGATCTGACCGTAATGGATATTGAACCCGTGCGCAAAAGCCAGCGCTTTTCCGGTCTGCAGGTGGGGCGCAATGTCGGTCTCGTAAACCTGCTTCTGATGCTGATCCGGAATCAACATCATGATCACGTCCGCCCATGCGGCCGCCTCCGCAACTGTGCGCACGGTCAGTCCCTGCGCCGAGGCCTGAGCGGCCGAGGCGGAACCCGGCCGAAGCCCTACCACCACCTCCACTCCGCTATCCCGCAGGTTCAGTGCATGCGCATGTCCCTGACTGCCAAAACCAACAACGGCGACTTTCTTCTGTCGGATCAGCGACAGATCGGCATCATAGATGACGTTCATGGCCTCTGGATTTTTAGCGTTCAGCGGATAGTTTCAGCACAGGATCTTCGTGGGTAAGCCAGCTTCCGGAAGAACGCCGCATGGCTACCCGGCCACTCCGGGCCACCTCCAGAATGCCATGCGGCTTCATCAGCTTGATGAAGGCTTCAATCTTTGAGGTCGGACCGGTCAGCTCGAAGGTCATCGTGTTGGGCGTAATGTCGACGACCTTGCCCCGAAAGATTTCGGCTGTATCCATGATGGCCGCCCGCGTTTCGTTCGTGTAGCTCACTTTGAGCAAACACAGCTCGCGCTCAACAAACGAGCTACCGCTCAAATCCTCCACGTGCAATGTGTCGATCAACCGGTCGAGCTGGCGCAGCACCTGTCCGATGATCCGGTCGTTGCCCGTGGTGACGATCGTCATGCGCGAGACCGTCGGATCATCCGTTTCGCCAACGGTTACGCTCTCCAGGTTGAATCCCCGGGCGGAAAACAGATTGACTACTCGGATCAGGGCACCAATGGTGTTTTCAAGAAGCACGGTGATCGTGTGTCGATGCACCTGCTCCGGCTCGTCTGGCAGAATCGGCTCGCCAGCCTTCCGCCTGCGCAGAATCTGCTGCGGGGTCAGGGTAGGCATTTCCGTCTGCATGGCGTTCTCAGACAAAGGCGTTAGGGGTGAGACGCTTGGTGATCATTTCGCTGGTTGATGCACCCGCTGGAACCATGGGAAAGACCATCTCCTCTTTTACCACCTGAAAGTCGATCACCACAGGGCGATCGTTCACCTTCCAGGCCTCTTCCAGCACGGCGTCGACCTCTTCGGGCCGGGTGGCCCGCAGGCCCACGCAGTGGAAGGCTTCGGCCAGTTCGACAAAGTCCGGGTTCGTATCGGACAGATCCGTGTGACTGAACCGATGCTCGTGGAACAGCTCCTGCCACTGCCGAACCATGCCCAGGAAGTTGTTGTTGATCACGGCCACCTTGATGGGTAGGCGATGCGCTGCCGCTACGCCCAGCTCCTGGGCATTCATCACAAAGCCGCCGTCGCCACTGATGCAGACGATCGGCCAGTCGCTGCGCCCGCGCAACCCGAAGGCTGCCCCGATGGCGGCGGGCAGCGCAAAGCCCATGGTGCCCAGCCCGCCCGAGGTGATGTGCGTGCGCGGATGCAGAAAGCGGAAGTACTGTGCCGTCCACATCTGGTGCTGCCCTACATCCGACACCACCACGGCATGGCCACCGGTTTTCGCTCGAATACGCTCAATGACGTATTGCGCCCGCAGCTTGCCATCATGCGTCTCATAGGTGAGTGGACACTCGGCACGCCACTGTTCAATCTCTGCCAGCCACGCTTTCGTGTCTTTGGGCGCTACCAGGGGCAGCAACTGCTCCAGCACCGCCCGCACGTCGCCTACGATCGCACAGTCGGCTGGGACGTTCTTTGAAATGCAGGCGGGATCAATGTCGATGTGAATGACCTTCGCATGCGGAGCCCAAGTATCGACGCGCCCGGTTACCCGATCGTCAAACCGCGCGCCCACTGCAATAATCAGGTCGGCGTGCTGCACGGCCTGGTTGGCGTACCAGGTGCCGTGCATACCCAGCATGCCCAGCGACAGCGGATCGTCTTCTGGAAAGGCCCCCAGTCCGTGTAACGTGGTGGTGACCGGAATCCGTGCTTTGCGTGCCAGCCGGGTCAGCAGTTCGGCTGCATTTGCATTGATCGTTCCTCCACCTACGTAAAGCAGCGGACGCCGAGATGCGGCGATCATCTCCGCTGCTTCTCGGATGCGCTCTGGATCCGGCGGTCCCGGCAGCTTATAGCCCCGCAGGTGTACCTCCTCGGGATAAGTAAACGGTGCTCTGGACAACAGCACATCTTTGGGCAGATCGACCACGACAGGTCCCGGGCGCCCCGTGCGTGCGATATGGTAGGCGGCCTTGATCGTCCAGGCCAGATCGCGCACGTCACGCACCAGGAAGCTGTGCTTCGTGATCGAGCGCGTAATGCCGATCGTGTCGGTTTCCTGAAAGGCGTCATTACCGATCAGCTTGGTCGGTACCTGGCCCGTAAAGACCACAAGGGGCACCGAATCCATGTAGGCGTCGGCAATACCCGTTACCGTGTTGGTGGCTCCCGGTCCACTGGTGACCAGTACCGTACCGACACGTCCTGTGGCCTTGGCATAGCCTTCGGCCATGTGGGTGCCTCCCTGCTCGTGCCGCACAAGAATGTGCTGAAAGCGTGGCTTGAGACGGGCGATTTCGTCGTAAATGTGAATTACGGCGCCACCCGGATGCCCAAACACCACTTCGACGCCTTCCGCTTCCAGCGCTCGGACAAAAATTTCTGCTCCCGTTACAGGCTCGGCCGTGACCTTTGCAGACGGGTCCTCGGCATTCAGCGCCGAACGAACAGCACGGACCAGCGGTATCGTGTCGGTACGCATGGCTACCTCACAGGCTTGGACGGTATGATGGTTATGGCTTGTTTACTGGCTTTTGCTTCTGGCTCCGGGGTCAATCCCCCGGCCTTTAGCTCTCTTAGAACCGTCGCGCCTGTGAAGTGCCAAGGGATTGACCGCCGTACGCCTTAGCCAATAAGGCTAATAAGGAGTACGAGCAGGCTAAGAAGAAGCAGCGGCAGCACCCGAAGTCGGAGGCCGCGCCACCGAATCGCCTGCTGTACCCACGCGGTCATCCCTTGCTCAATGGGATGGGTCCACGACGCCACCTCCGCGGTTACCGTACCGCGGCTTCGCATCACTCCAAGCTGGTGGCGTCTGGGCAACATACAATGGTATCTTCCTGCGTGTAACGTGCGCCCTAATTAACACGCAAAATGCCCGTATGTCAACCTTCATCCTCATGCCTCAGAGATGCCTGTATTCACAGGATTGGTAGCGCTTCCTTTCTAAATATTTAAGAAAGAACCAGATATATTTTTTTCTTATTTTGAGTATGGATGCGCTTCCACATTAAAATAAAGGAATTTTACATAGATTACCTTCAAAACAAAGATGTTTATTTCTTCTATCATTCTTCACAAAAGGCTCAATGCTGCCAGAAAGCGCGCGTTGCCAGGATCAGCACCGTAAAGATCTCCAGTCGTCCGATCATCATCAGCAATGCCAGCACCCACTTGGCCAGTGCTGGCAGGTGCGCATAATTTTCGGCAGGTCCCATGGTGCCAAATGCCGGCCCAATATTCCCCAGACAGGATAATGCGGCCCCAAAGGCACTCAGCAGATCCACCCCTAATGCGCTCAGTGCCAGGGTGCCCAGTGCCAACAGGCCAAAGTACAGCACAAAAAAAGACAGCACATTACGCACCACCTCGTCGCTGACCATACGGCCGTTCAGCCGGACAGGCACAATAGCACGGGGATGCACCAACTGCTTCAATTCCCGAAAGGAATTTTTGAACAGGAGCACATGGCGCACTACCTTAATGCCTCCCCCTGTTGAACCGGCCATGCCGCCTACAAAAAACAGCAGAAACAGGATACCTACCGCCAGCGGAGACCACTGTTCATAATCGGCCGTACCAAAACCTGTTGTCGTAATGATGGAGACAACCTGAAAGGCGCCATGCCGAAGTGCATCGCTCAGGGCCGGATAGCTCTGGTAAGTTCCTTCAGGCTGCAAAGGCGCCCAGATGCCCAGTGTAACCAATCCGGTGGCGATGACAATGACCAGCAGATAAACACGGAGTTCGGTATTCTGTACCACTGGCCGCCATTGCCCATGCAGGAGGTGATAGTGCAACGCAAAGTTGGCCCCGGCCAGCAACATGAATACGATAATGACCCATTCCACATAGGCAGATCCGAATTGCCCCACCGAGCCATTTTTTGTAGAAAAGCCGCCTGTTGCCATCGTAGCAAAGGCATGATTGACGGCATCGAACCAGTCCATGACCGGTAGCAGGAGCACTACCTCCAGGGCGGTAATGCCTACATAAATCAGCCACAGACGGCGGGCCGTCTCACGAACGCGGGGCGTCAGCTTGTCGGCCGTTGGGCCGGGCACTTCTGCTTTGAAGAGTTGCATTCCGCCAACACCCAGAATGGGTAGAATGGCCAGCGTCAGTACAATAATGCCCATCCCGCCCAACCAGTGTGTCAGACTTCGCCAGAACAGATAGGCGCGGGGCAACGACTCGATTGTCGGCGTGCGCTCTCCCCCCAGGATTGTGGCTCCTGTCGTGGTAAAGCCACTCATGGTTTCAAAAAAGGCGTCCGTGTAGGAAAGCACTGCGCCCAGCACAAATGGAAGAGCTCCGAAAAGGGAAAGGACCAGCCAGGCCAGCGCGACGATGGCAAATCCCTCGCGAACACCCGGTTCGTGCGGACGGCGCCCTCCAAGCACCCAGAGCACACCGCCCGTACTGCCCGCCAGTAGTGCCGAAAGCACAAACGGGGCCCACACCGCCTCTCCATAGAGCAGCGCAATCCCCGCCGGCACCAACAGCGCAACGGCCAGAAATCCCAGCAAAGCACCCAGCGTGGTGGCCAGTGCGCGTAGATTCAGTACCATGGTTCAACGGTTGTCAAACAGCCGCTCTACCTCGGCCAATTGGTCGGGCACAACGAACACGATGGCCCGATCACCTGCCTGAATTTGCGTCTCGCCTGTGGCGATCTCGACCTGGCCATTACGCAATAGCGCTCCGATCAGCACCCCGCGCGGAAGCCTCAACGCTTTGAGGGGCTTGCGTATGATGGGAGCTCGCGGCTTCGCTTCGATCTCCAGAATCTCGGCGTTCAATCCATACACGGTAGCCACACTGAGCACGTGCCGCCCCCGCAGAAAGCGCAGGATTTCACGTGAGACAGCCAGCTTCTGGCTGACTGCTGCGTCCAGCCCGATCGTCTGGCTGATAGGCACATAAGCTGTCTTCGACAGCAGCGCCACAGTCTTACGCACACCCAGATGTTTGGCCATCAGACAGGTAACCAGATTCGATTCTTCGTCATCGGTAACGGCCACAAAAGCATCCATCTCGCGTAGCCCTTCGGCTACCAGCAGGTCAATGTCCGTAACGTCGCCGTGCAGTACCAGCACGTGTTCCAATTCCCCTGCGAGCTTTTCGGCCTGTTCACGGTCCGGCTCAATCAGCTTGATCTGACGGCCTTTTTCACCGCCGAATTGCCGGGCAACATGCGCACCGACTTTTGTGCCTCCCAGAATCATGATGCGCTGCATGGGCGCCTCCCGCTTGCCCAGTGCCCGTGCAATCACCGGGATCTCATCGGGACGCGCCAGTACAAAAATCTGATCGTTACGCTGCAGGCGCTCGTCGCCATGGGGGAGAATGGTTCGGAAACCTCGACCAATGGCCATTACGCGGAACCGCACAGGAGCCAGTTCGGTGGCCAGCTCCCGAAGCGATCGTCCCAGAACAGGCGCTTCGGGGTCCAATCGCATACCAACCAGTTGCAGACGCCCCTCGCAGAAGTTGAGCACATCGGTGGCACCGGCCCGACGGATCAGGCGGACGATCTCAGCCGCTGTACTTTCTTCAGGATGGATCAGCAGGTCGATGCCCAGCTCCCTGGCCTGCAGCACCGACTCGGCGCGTCCCAGCACGTCGGAGCGCACGCGAGCTACCGTTGTCTCCACACCCAGTCGATCGGCAATCATGCAGGCGATCAGGTTCACCTCGTCAATGGCGGTCACAGCGATCAGCATATCGGCTTCACGGATACCGGCCGCCTCCAGCGTATGGATGGAAGTGCCACTGCCCGACACGGTAAGCACATCCAGGCGCTGGGCGACCTGTTCCAGTACGGTCGGATCCGTATCGACCACCACGACGTCATGCTGCTCCAGCGATAGCGTACGGGCTACATCAAACCCAACCTCGCCGGCTCCAATGATTACCACACGCATAGGCTATGCTTCGGGGCCATTTGCAGGATGCGCCTCCGACGCCAGCGGCAAGCGTAGCCAGAACGTTGTCCCGACACCTTCTTCCGACTCAAAACCAATGGTGCCCTGCAGGTCCAGCACGCATTGTCGTACAATCGCCAGCCCCAGCCCACTACCTCCCGTCTTTGTGGAAAAATTTGGCTCAAAGATTCTGGCGCGCAACGCTTCCGGGATGCCGCGTCCGTTGTCTTCCACGGTGCTGTAGGCCAGGCGGCGCCCGGATGCTTCGACTTCCAGGCGCGTGGTAACCCGCACCCATCCCGGGCGTTCCGGCACCAAGGCTTGCAGGGCGTTTTTGATCAGGTTGATATAGACGCGCCGCAGTTCCTCGCGATCGGCCGCTACGATCAGAGGCGCCGGATGCAAAGCCAGTTCGATCGGGTGGCTGGCTTCTGCCTCCATGAGTCGGACGGCTTCCCGAATCACCTCGTTCAGATCGACCTGTGCTACACGTCGGGTCGGAAGACGGGCCAGCGTTGAAAAATCCGCGGCAATATGGGCCAGTGTGTCAATTTGTTCGATCAGCGTTGTGGTGACGCGCTCAAACAGCGCAGCAAATTTTTCTGGGTCCTCGTGTCGCGCAAAGGCGCGCCGCAGGTGTTGCACCGAGAGCTTCATGGGCGTCAGGGGATTTTTAATCTCATGGGCCACCTGTCGTGCCATTTCACGCCAGGCCAGTTCGCGTTCCTGTCGGGCAAGCCGTTCCCGGCTTTCGGCCAGTTGCCGGAGCATCCAGTTAAAGGTGCGGGCCAGGGCGCCCAGCTCGTCACGCGACTCAACCGGAAGCAACCGATCCAGCTCACCGCGCGCCACAGCCTGCATACCCTCACGTAGGCGAGCCAACGGGCGCACCAGCGCTCGGGCCACCAGCCAGGCCGTCAGCAGTACCAGAAACATCAGCAGCAGCAAAGCCCCGAACAGATAAGCCATCGTACGGGCCCGTTCCTCTTCCAGTCGTTCCTGTTCGGGCAGCGCGGGAACGGCCACCACATAGCGCGGGCGTCCTTCTTCGTCAAGCAGGGCCCGATAACCTGTCCAGTAGGCAAAGGTACCCAGTCGCTCCGGAACAAAAGCCGACCGTTGCGCCCGGCAATACAGGGCTTCATAAGCCGCAATCGGCATCAGCGGCTCGATCAGGCGCTCGCGCACCAGCCGGGGACGTGTGGTTGCAACGAGTTGCCCGCCCCGGTACAGCTGCAGATCCAACTCGACACGTCGGGCAATCGAGTCCAGCGGAACGCGATCCAGCACCTGATAAGGCAGCTCTCCGGGTTGGGCTATAGCGGTCAGCGTGCGTTCAACACGGTCCAGATACTGACGCAGCCAAGCCTGTACTGCCCGCCGGCTTTCAGCTTCCAGAACGCGCACGCCAGCCCATCCAACTACAACGACCGCTATGAATCCCACGCCGACCAGCGCATTCAAGACGCGATCCTGAAACTGTGCCTCAGGCAGCGGGAGCCAGCCTTTCTGCCAGCGATACACCAGCCCACCGAAGTATACGGCCAGCATCAGGAGCAGACCGGTTAGCGTCAGGCGAAGCAGATAGTACAGGTGGTCAAAAAGTGACAGGGCTGGAATGCGGGCGGCATGTACGGTGGCCGCGGTTGCATCGACCCGGCGATAGCAGCTCAAATAGGTGTGTGCGTTTTCGGTTTCATAACGCCACAGCACCGACTGTTGTCGAAGTTGGCGCATCACTTCCGGATCCAGTCGGTAACGCACAAAGGCCTGCCCCTGGCTACGCACCAGCACGCCGTCGCGAAACTCGGCCAGCGAAAGGCCTTCCTGGATCGTTCCGGCAAAGCTGGCAGGCACAAGTACCCGGGGAAATGGCGTTTCGGCTCCGTAAAGTGGACTCACCGGTGCTGTCCATACCACAACCCAACCGGCCAACTGCCCATCGCTATGCTGCACCGGTGCAAGTCCAGCATATAACCGTCCGCTCAGTTGTGTAATAAAGGCCCCCTGCGCTCCAGATTGGTGGAATCGCTGCCACAGCTCTTCCAATTCAGGGAGCTCCTGATCCTGTGGCACTGCCCCGGAAGTAGTCGGGCTGCCTTCGTAACGTCCAACCGGCCGTTGTGCGCGATCGAACAAGAATAGCGTTACCCCGTAGTTCCCGGTCAGGGAAAACAGCAGCGAGCCCCGCAATCGCGCATTCATCAATGAATCCAAACGGGGAGCCGCCGGGACTCCGGTCAGAAGCGTGGCCAGCAGGCTATCGGAAGCCAGCTCCTGCAGCGTCTGTTCGATCGCAAACACAAGCCGAGGGTCCTGGCCCTGTCCGAATTGCTCAAGAGCACGTTCTATCTGCATGCGGCGCTGCCCATCCAATGCGGTATACAGTATAGGATAGAGTAACAGACTGAATACAAAAGGCACCGGCAACAGCGTGCGAAGCGTCAGCCAGCGTCCGGCCTGTGGCCACCGAATGTCCCTGCACGAAGCAGCCAGCCCGATGCCGACGAACACCAGAGCCACCGGGAACGGCACCAGTCGGTCGAGCGGCCAGAGGGCATAGGAGCTCCCCACAATAGCGAGTGTAAGTCCGCCGACCAGCCCTAACTGGCTGCGCAGCGTGACGGGTCCACAACCCCCCAACCAGCGGCTCCCGCGTCCCAACGCTTCCAGCAGGATCAGTAATGCCAGCAGTAGGATCAGCAGCGCCGACCACACCAGCAAGATAAGTCGGGGGGGAAACAGTCCAGTCCGCGTCAGATAGTCGAGCGTGCTGTCAAACACACTATGCCGCACGAACAGCCCCAGCAGAAGTACGAGCCCCAGCATGGCACCGGCTACTGCCAGCCGAACGCTGACGGCACGGAGCGCAGGGGCCGGCGTAGCGGGCCTTTGTCGGACGCATTCGACAACAACCCGGCGTACGCCCAGTGCAAACCCCAGCGCAAAAAGCGCGGTCAGCAACAGGTCACCGATCGACCGCATCATCCCCCCTCCAAAAGCCGAGGCCAGGTGGGCAGGATCAAACAGCGGAGCCAGCGGGGTGCGCCCGCGCTGCCAGCGATTGGGCACATCCAGAGCAAGGAGTAGATAGCGCCCCCCCCACCACGCCAGTCCCATCAACACAGCACGTCCCAGCAGGTGGTACGGCCGTGTGCGGGCCGCCCATACCCATCTGCCCAGTCCGATCAATCCCCACACAAGCAGTGCCGTTGCCCACAACGCCAGGAAGTGATCGATCCGTCGCGCGGCATCCCGCAGTACCCGGGCGGCTGAAGGAACGCCCAACAAAAGCGTGCCCAGTTGGCCGTCCAGCGCCTGGAGAGCGTAGGCAGCCTGTCCCTCCAGAAAGACTGCCTGGCCGGGCGGCAGGATCTGGACAGTTACTCCGAGCTCGCGCTCCCACAAGCGCAACCGGTTGTAGGTGTCGAGATAGACGTTCTCGACAGGCATCTGCCAGCGCAACACGTCCAGCACACGCACAGCGCCGATTGCCTGTCCCAGTGAATCGACCACCGGATGCCAGAGGCTAAGGGCCAGGCGCCAGGGAGGATCGTCCACCAGCTCAACCTGCACCTGTTGCAGAAAGGTCTCTGTGTTAGGAATCGTCCCTACCGGCATGCTCAGTCCAATCCACGCCACCCGTTGGGGCACCACATCATACACTTCAATGCCCATGCGTTCGGACAGGGGCTGACGGGCCAGCAGAGCCACCAGGGCTTCCGGACAAACGCGGGCATTTTGCTGGCGGCGCGTTTGCAATGCGGTCCGGACCATCGGGTGTTGCGCCAGCCGTTGTGCCAGAACCAGCAACCGGTGCTGGCGTGCCTGCAGCTCGGCGTCGATGCGGGCAGCTATCCGATCCAGCTGCGCCTGCCGTGCTGTTTCCACATGACGGGCCAGCCAGGCCAGGCGCACCACGCGAAACGCACCGGTACCCAGCAGGAGCGCCAGCAGCAGCAGGCCAACCTGCAGGTAGCGACGAGCCCTTCGATGGACGGGCGGCGTATGCATCATGCCAGTTGCTCCGCTACCGCTTCGGGCGGCCAGCCATCACTCGCAGTTCCTGGAGCTTCCAGGTATCCGATTCGCGATGCAACCGCATATACACGCGAAAAGGGGCGGCTGCCTGTGCGTACCAGTACCGTCCTACCAGAAACCGATGGGGGTCCAGTAGCCGATCTTCGTCCAGCTCAACACGCAACGGCGGGTAAGCCTGAAAGAAATCCATCAACACGTAGCGGGCCTGCATGCGGCTGTAGAGCTGACCGCGTCCCAGCAGAGCCAGCTCCACCTGTGCCGGCGCCTGCTCCAGCAATCGGGCGGCATCTCCCCGCGCCAGTGCCTCGACCAGCACCCGGCGTAGCGAATCAACGGGCTGCGTCCTGCCCGGAATCGCCCCGACCAGCCACAACATCAGGAGCGTGGGCCAGAGCCATCGAGCCTGCCAGCACGCGCCGGTCGCTGTCAAACATTTGCCCCACATATCGATCAGCTACACCAGTCGGTAAGGAATTTTCTCTGCGCCGTGAAAAACGGCCAGTATTGCCTCAGCACAGGCTCGCGCCATGGCCGTACGCGCTTCAACGGTCGCGCTGCCCAGGTGCGGAGCCAGGACAACCCGATCACTGCGCAACAACGCCGGATGCACCTGCGGCTCATGCTCAAACACATCGAGTGCTGCTCCGGCAATCTGTCCGTTTTCCAGCGCTTCAACCAACGCCGCTTCCTCCACAATAGGCCCTCGGGCGGTATTCACCAGGACGGCCGTCGGTTTCATCTTCGCAAAGGCAGCGCGATCGAACAGGTGATAGCTCTCTTTATTGAGCGGACAGTGTATGGAAATCACGTCACTAATGCGAAGCAGCTCATCAAACGATACATAGCGGGCACAGCTCTGGCGCTCGACCGTCGGGTTGGCCGGTTGTCGATTGTAATAGACAACGCGCATGCCAAATCCCAGCGCCCGCCGTGCCACGGCACTGCCAATGCGTCCGAGGCCTACGATACCCAGCACTTTATCCCGGAGATCATATCCCAGCAGTAGTTTCGTTTCCCAGCGTTTAAAATGTCCCTCCCGCACGTAGCGATCCGCCTCCCGTACCCGGCGCACCAATGCCAGCAACAACGCGAACGTAAAGTCGGCCGTGGCATCGGTCAGTACCCCGGGTGTGTGCGTAACCACGATACCGCGCTGCCGGGCGGCTTCGAGGTCGATGTTTTCATAACCTACCGCATGCTGTGCTACAATGCGAAGCTTCGGACAGGAAGCCAGCACCCGGGCGGTTATCGGATCGGTTGGCATGGTAATCAGAGCATCGGCTTCCCGGGCCGCCGCTATCAGCGCGTCTTCATCCAGAGGATACTCGGGATCTGGATCGAGCACGTCTACCTGATGGCCTGCTTCGAACAGCGGTCGGAGTCCTTCTTCGAGAACGGGTCGCGTAACAACAATGTGCGCCATAAGCCTGTGCGGATTCAAATGGTGGGAAATTACTTCAGCCAGATACGGGTAACGCCGGGACCACCCTGCTCCCACGGGGCATCTTCGAAACGCGCCACTTCGGGGCGGCCCTGGAGGTAGGTTCGGATTGCTTGTCGCAGCGCACCGGTGCCTTTGCCATGCAACACTTCTACCTCCTGCACCCCGCTGGCAACGGCTTCGTCGATCAGCCGCTCGACGGCCTGGAGCGCTTCGTCCACCCGGTAGCCCCGCACATCGATGCGCGTGCGGGCCTGCAGCGCCGGCAGCGACGTCGGGGCCGTCGTTCGCTTCTGGGCACGCCGGGCGGCCCGGTTCAGCCGACGCAGCCGACTGATTGGCACGCGCATCTTCAGAGAACCCACGGCAATTACCGCTTCATCGTCTCTCAGGGCCAGCACTTCGGCCGGAGCTCCTCCCTCGTCGAGCACCACCTGGTCTCCCACTGCCAGCGTTGGCCGCGGTTCATCGGTATCCGATGGTCGAGGACGCGCTTTACGCCGTTGCTCGCGCACGCGCTGCCGGAAGCGTTCCAACGCTTCCCGCGCTGCCCGCGTCGCTGTCCGCTCGGCCTGCGCCTCTTTGATTTCCCGAATGGTGCGCTCAATCCGTGCATTGGCTTCACGGAGTAACTGTTCGGCCTCTTCCAGCGCACGCTGCCGGATTGCCTCGGTTTCGGCTTCAAGCTGGGCTCGGCGTTCTTCGTACGTGCGCCGAAGTTGCGCCAGTTGTTGCTGTTCCTCGCTCAACGCTGCCAGCCGGTCTTCCAGCTCCTGGCTGCGTGCTTCCAGCGTGCGAATCAACGCCTCCAGCGCCACCTGCTGCCGGCCCACCAGGGCCTGTGCCCGCACCAGCACCGGCTCAGGAATACCCATGCGCCGGGCAATCTCGAAGGCATACGACGAACCTGGCACCCCGATCTGAAAACGATAGGTGGGACTGAGCGTGGCCTGGTCGAACTGCATGGAGCCGTTTTCGACACCCTCGGTCTGGTAGGCAAAAACCTTGAGGGCCCCGTGATGGGTGGTTGCAATGGTGCGTGCTCCGCGTCGGGTCAGCGCTTCAAGGATAGCCTGCGCCAGCGCAGCACCTTCATCCGGATCGGTCCCGGTTCCAGCTTCGTCGATCAGAATGAGCGTACGT
Source organism: Rhodothermus sp. (assembly GCA_026989375.1). GTDB lineage: Bacteria > Bacteroidota > Rhodothermia > Rhodothermales > Rhodothermaceae > Rhodothermus. Next base: position 3,442 of record JALSJJ010000086.1, on the reverse strand, counting down.
GCATCCGCATGCGCCAGCATGTAGGCCATGTGGGTCATGTGAGCGCTGAAGGTCGAAAGATCGGCTTCAACCGATTGCTCGTCGCCAATGTCGATCAAAAGCTGTTCGAACAGGGAGATGTGCGAAGAGGGATCAGCCGGAACAGGCAGCCCGCAGGCCAGCATAAGCACAAGCAGACCAACAGTCTTCATGGCGACTGTTTTGCCGCCTGCATTCGGGCCTGTGATAATGAGCGTATGGTACGTGCGCCCGAGTGTCAGATCGAGGGGCACCACCTCACGCGCCTCGCCCGTGGTCTCCCGCAGTCGTTGGAAGTGAAGCACCAGTACCGGGTTGCGGGCTGCTTTCAGATCAATCACCCCATCGTCGGCCACCTCAGGCACATGGGCCTCCAGCAACTCGGCCAGCCGTGCTTTGGCCTGCAGCAGGTCGAAGTGTCCCAGTACTTCCAGCGATGCCTTCAGCGCCGCGAGGTGTGGACGCAGCCAGCCGGTAGCTTCGCGCAGGATGCGGTCGATCTCGCGTTGTTCGGCCAGCTCAAGCTCTCGTACCGCGTTATTCAACTCCAGGCAGGAGGCCGGCTCGATGTAGACGGTCTGTCCCGAAGCCGAGGTGTCGTGCACAAATCCCGGCACTTTGCGACGCGCTTCGACGCGTACCGGGATCACCATGCGCCCGTTTCGAATGGTAGGCTGCTCTTCGGTGGCGTAACCCTGACGAATAGCATCCCGGAGCGCCTCAAGGAGCGCTTCTCGCAGGCGCTGACGCTGCAACGCAAGCTGACGGCGCAGTCGCCTCAGTTCAGGTGAGGCCTCATCGCGCACCTGCCCGTCTTCATCTACCACCGCAGCCAGACGTTGCTCCAGTTCCGGCAGGGGCGTCAGGCGCTCGGCCAGCGTGGCCAGTGCCGGATACTTTCCTCGTCGTTCCCGAAAATAACGGGCCAGCAGCCGAACAGTCACCAGCACACGCCGAATGGCCTCCAGCGCCTCGCCTTCCAGCCGGGCTCCCTCAGGTGCTGCCTGCGTCAGCCAGGGGCGCAGATCGAGCAGGTTCTCAAGCGGAACCGGATCATCAAAGCGCAGCGCCTGCTGCAATTCCTCTACGCGTGCCAGTTCCGTCTTTACCGCTGTCAGGTCACGCAGCGGACGCAGCGCGGCGACGGCCTCAGCGCCCAGTGCACTGCGCGTCTGCGCCTTCAGCGTCTCGCGCACCACGTCGAAGCCCAGCCGCGTCTCAAGCGTCTCGGGATAGCAGCGCAGCGTTGCGCCATCATGGATCATTGCACCGTGGAATGATCGCCAATGTTAAGCCGCTGCGGTCGCATGAGCACCGCCGCATGCTGGCCCACCAGCGAATCGGCCAGCACGACGCCTTCAACGCGCGCATGGGCAAACAGGATGCTGTCACGCACCACCGAACGACGCACTTCAGCCCCGGCTTCAATCGATACGTTTGGTCCCACCACAGAATCGACCACACGAGCCCCCGGTCCCACATACACTGGCTCATAAAGAATGCTGTTTTCCACAATGCCCTGGTGCAGCGTGTCGCGCTCTTTATGCAAAAAGTAGCGCGTTGTCTCCATGAGCGCCTCAATAGTGCCACAGTCGAGCCACTCGGTGACCGTAGCTGTTTTGAAGACATAGCCATCTTTCAGCATGTGGTCAAAAGCATCCGTCAGCTGAAACTCACCCCCGTGGCCTCGCACGTTTTCGTCAATGAGCTGTTGAATATAACGGCGCAGGATGCCCAGATCTCGCACATAATAGATGCCGATCAGCGCTTCGTAGGAGATAGGCTCCGACGGTTTTTCGACCAGGGCCACCACCCGATCTCCTTCCCGCACCGCAACCCCAAAACGCCGTGGATCCTCCACTTCTTTGACCCACATCACCACATCGGCGGCTTCCAGATCGACACCTAGTTCCATCTCAAAGAGGGTGTCAGCAAATACCACGATGCCCTCCCCTTCGAGATGGTCGCCCGCGCAATAGACGGCATGCGCCGTCCCCTCAGCCACAGGTTGCACGGCAAAATGGGCTTCCATGTGATGCCGTGCGCAGATGTCTCGCAGCTTTGCGCGAATGTCCTCTCCAAAGTCCGGTCCCAGTACAAAAACCCCTGTGTCCAGATGACGGGGAAGCACGCGGTTGAACGTGTCCACAATGCGTTCGACCATACTTTTGCCCTTAACCGGCAGAAGCGGCTTCGGCGTTACATGCGAATGTGGACGTACGCGCGTCCCGCGACCGGCCATAGGAATGATCAGCTTCATGGTCTTCCTGGGTGTTTACGGTGATGCGCATGCTCTGGCCAGAAAGATAGGACACCACGCAGTAGAATGCGCGACCTCGGTACTTTCCTATTGTAGGTTGCCGCGCAAAATATTCGGCTTTTCTGATGAACGCTGTCGTCTGGCACCGAACTTGATGGCGGTCCGGCCGTACGCTTCATTTGGAATGATTGCTTCAGGCACCATGCGGCGTATCGTTTATGTGCTGTTGGTCCTCTCACCGGCTTTAGCCGGTGGTGCCCGGTTGAGCAACACGGAGAAAGGGGCGGCCATTGGCGCCGGCGCCGTCGTAGGGAGCGCTGTCGGAAAGGCAACGGGCAACACAGCCCGCCGCGCCATCCGGGGTGCCATCGTAAGCGGCACGGCAGGCGCGATCATCGGGCAGCGCATGGATCGCCAAGCCACCGAAATGCAACAGGAGCTACCGGACGCCCGCATTGAGCGCGTGGGAGAAGGCATGCTGGTCACCTTCGACGCGGGCATTTTGTTCGACTTCGACTCGGCCACGCTACGTCCAGAGGCACGCGAAAAACTTCGCCGCCTGGCCAAAAGCCTGAAAAAGTACCCTGAAACTGACGTGTTCATTGTGGGTCATACCAATAGCACTGGCCCAGAAGCATACAACCAGCGTCTTTCAGAACAACGTGCCAAAGCAGCCGCCGCTTTTCTGATGCAGCAGGGCATCCGGCCCAGCCGCATCCGCACCATGGGAAAAAGCAAAACCGAACCCACTGCGCCCAACGACACGGAAGCAGCGCGCCGCTTAACCGCCGCGTCGAAATTGCGATTTTTACCAGTGAGGCTTACCGCAAAGAAGTGCAACAGTCGTACTGAGTCGCCATGGACAAACCGTTCCCGCTCTCACAGACCGACGGCCATGCGCGTCACCCGCTGAGTAAACTGTCTGAAGCGGAAGCATGGGCCTGGCAACAGCGCCAGATCAAAGATCTCTGGCGCATTTTCCGGATCATGTCGGAGTTCGTCGAAGGCTTCGAGACGCTCTCGCGTATCGGTCCGTGCGTGTCGATCTTTGGATCAGCTCGCACGCCGCGTGGCCACCGGTATTATCAGATGGCCGAAGCGGTCGGCCGCTGCCTGGTCGAACACGGCTTCGGCGTAATCACCGGCGGCGGACCCGGTATCATG
>JALSJJ010000085.1 GCA_026989375.1 Rhodothermus sp. | reverse complement strand
GTTCTATCATAACATAACTTTTTAACTTTACTTCAAAATATGCCTCATTAAAAAGGATAAGCAAAACAACAAAAAACACAATTCCTGCTACACCAGCTATTTCACCTTTTCCACTCAATTTATTATCAATAAGCCACAGATAAAGAATTATAAAAACAACAGAATAATGAAACAATATTGAAGCAAAAGCTAACAACAGAGCCTTTTTCAGTTGCTGTCTTCTATCTAATTGTAAAGCTAACAGAAAAATGGCCGAGGCCAATCCCATACGCAATACATTCATACTGAACGCATAAAAAAATACAGGTACGACAAAAGCCATTACAAAAAATAATTCATCATCATCAGCCTTCCATACGAACCAGCACAGTAGCACTGTGAATACAAAGGCAACGCCACGAATCACCAGTACAGGATCTTGAAGCAGGCTATGCAAGAGAGCCGTAAGCAACCAGAACCCAGGCTCAATGCCTGCCATGCGTTCGGAATCGACTACTGCTTTTTCATAGGAAAACGTATCGGTGCCTACAGCACCCCGGAAGATGGCCAGGGCTCCGAGTAGTACGATTACACCCAGCGCCAGCAGACGCGCCCGATGCCGCACCAGCAGCCGAACTGCCAGATAATAATAGACCAGCAGCCAGCCAATCAGGTAGATCATTTTGTTGCTATCGGTTTCTGTTGAAGCACCTCCTGATAAACCATCCAGGTCCTGGTTACCATGTGTTCGAGCGTAAAGGCCTGCTCATAGCGTCGGCGACCGGCGTCGCCCAATTGCTTACGCAACGCCGGTTGCGTGATCAGGCGGTGTAATCCTGCGCGTAAGGCGGCTACATCGCCCCGTGGAAACAGGAGGCCGGTCTTTTCGTGGAGCACCGCCTCGTGCACGCCCCCCACGTTTGACGCAACGACCGGAAGTCCTGCCCGCATAGCTTCCAGGATGCTAAGGGGCAGGCCTTCATAGTTGGAGACAAGCGCAAAGATATGCGCACGGGCCAACCGTTCCGCTACATCCTGACACTCGCCGGGAAGGTGTACCCGGTCGGTCAGCTGTAGCTGAGCTACCAGTCGTTGACAGGCCGTTCGCAAGGGGCCATCACCAATCAACTCCAGCTCCCAGGGAAGCTCGCGCAGACCTGCCAGCGCCTGTAGCAATAGCGACTGATCCTTAGGCGGACTGAAACGTGCCACCATAACCAGCCGAACGCGCCCGTTACGATCGGGCTGTGCTCGTAGATGAGGCGCAACATCTGGAATGCCGTTGTGCACAGTGACTAACTTCGTCGCTGGCGCGATATGGTGGCGCAGGGCCAACTGACGATCGTAGTCGGACACCGTAATAATTCGATCGGCAAAAGGTGCGGCCAGGCGTTCGGCCAACGCAAATAGGGTCCGTCGCGTAGGAGGCACTCCTTCCGTAAAGGCCCAGCCATGCACGGTAAAAATAACGGGCAATTTCAGGCTTCGGGCAGCCAGCCTTCCAAGCCATCCAGCTTTGGAAGAATGTACCGTGACCAGATGCGGCTTGAGCTGCGCCAGCACCGTCCTCAACGCCCGAAAACACTGCATATCGATCCATGGGCGGATAGGACGCACCAGCCAAGGAATATGCTGATAGGGAATGCCGGCCCGTCGGAGCTGCGCCGCAAACGTTCCTTCTCCTCCTCCTAAAACGGTGACCTGCACCCCCCGATTCAAAAGGCAACGGGCCAGTTCAAACACATGAACCTGGGCCCCTCCGATTTCGTCGGTGCGGGTAATCAGATACGCAATATGCAAGGCTACCCCACCCTGACCATTGGATGCTCTGCTTTTAAAATAGGGTCTTAAGGCCTGGCATGGCACAGGCCTTACCGCATCTCCATCAAATTTTGCTCGCTGCTCCAGGACATCATCCGTACAGAACCGCCTTAAATCCCAATTAGTAAGAGTTCCGCCTTTGCGAAAACCGGTCCTAAGCCATGGCGTCGCCGCAGGTAAGCGTGTACATGACGGTTCGGAATGGAGCTCCATGGGTATCGTCAGCAATTCAGAGCATTCTGCAACAAACCCTGTCTGCGTGGGAGCTGATTATTGTGGATGACGGGTCCACCGATGATACGCCCCGCATTCTCCGATCATTTGCCCGCCAGGATCCCCGCATTCAGGTTATCGCCACAGGGGGCATTGGCAGGGGGCCGGCCTTGAATCTTGCGCTCCATCATACACATGCACCTTACGTAGCCAATCTGGACGCAGATGATCTCGCCCATCCTCAACGACTCGAACTGGAGTTACATGCAATTCGGACCCATCCGGCTTTCGCGCTGGTTGCTTCTGCCAGCATCGTTTTCTCAGATCGTCCTCCCCTTGAATGGCCGGTTTACGCAAACAAGAAGGTACCGCTTGTGGACATCACGCAGGGCCTATTGCTGTTTAATCCTGTAATTCATTCTTCCGTGCTGATGTCTCGGGCGGCCGTGGTGGCAGTAGGCGGCTATTGTGAAACGCTTCAGGACAATCTGGATTATGATCTGTGGGTTCGTCTGGCGGCTTCAGGATATCGTCTGGGACTGCTCAATCTACCTCTGGTGGGCAAGCGCATCCATCCAGGCCAGTCTTTTGAAATCCGACGCCACCTACGCTACGTAATTTCCGGCGCACGCATTCAGCGCCGGGCTATTCGCCATAGCAAAGCGCCGACGCGTCATAAACTGAAAGCCTGGCTGTTTCTGGGTCTGCGCATTGCCTGGGGCTTCCTGCCGCAGCGCGTGCGTTTCTGGTTCCGAAAAAAACGCCAGCAGCTTGCTATAACATTCGGCAAGGCTGACCACTCCTGCCCTTAGAAGCAACGGCCCCTGTGCTTGTACTCACCCTACCGGCTCGGCCTGGCGGATCACCTCATCAGCGGTGACCAGGTGCACACCGGCCGCCTTCATTTCTTCCCAGGCGCGCGCCAGTGAGCCGTTCGTGTCGATGCCACGCGTCGCATCGGTTACCACGTACACGTCAAAGCCCAGCCGGCGTGCATCCAGCGCCGACCACTTCACACAGAAGTCGGCTGCCAGACCGACCACGTACAGCGTCGTGATGCCTCGTTCCTTCAGGTAACCGGCCAGCCCTGTGGCTGTCTTTTTGTCGTTTTCGTAAAAGGCTGAATAAGAGTCGATCTCCTTTCGAAAACCTTTCCGGATGATGAGTTGCGTACGTCTGGTGTCCAGCTCCGGATGAAAGTCGGCGCCCGGTGTGCCCTGCACGCAATGATCCGGCCAGAGCACCTGCTCCCCGTAGCTTAGCTGTATCGTTTCAAACGGTTTTTTGCCGGGGTGTGCCGACGCAAACGACCAGTGTCCGGTCGGATGCCAGTCCTGCGTCTGTAGGATATTCTCAAAATATGGGATCAACCGGTTGATCACCGGAAC
>JALSJJ010000084.1 GCA_026989375.1 Rhodothermus sp. | reverse complement strand
CACAAATAACCGCCCGGCTATAGTCGCCGGGCGGGCAGTCTCACGCCTACCCAAAAGCAACGTTCCAACAATAACCCACCGAACGTACACAACAGGGCACCACCACCAACCGCCAACCCCCCGTAGGGGCCGACCTCCGTGTCGGCCCCTACCACCAGACGCACACAACAGGGCACCACCACCAACCGCCAAACCCCCGTAGGGGCCGACCTCCATGTCGGCCCCTACCATCGGGATCCCCAATCCATCCCAACCATGGGCGCTGCGTTACGAGCCGGCCGACACGGCTTCGTGGCTGCCATCGCCAGCCGCTTCGATACCGGCCGGTGGCGCGTTATAGTAGTGCCGATACGCTTCGAGCGTAAAGGCATCGACCTGGATGGCATCCCAGCGTGCCGCTTCAGCCTCCTGAATGAGGCGAACCTCTTCGGCCGTAAGGATGCCTTTTTCGAGGGCCTGCCGCACCAGTTGATCCGGCCGCGCTTTGGGCAGCTCGCCCCGTTTAACCGCGGCGTACACTTTCTTGAGCAGCTCGTCTTCCTGATAAGCCAGTTGAAAGGCGCGCTCCAGGCGCCCAAGGGCCTCGTTCGGGTCGGACGGTACATACATGCCAGCCGTCATCCGTTCCCGTTGCTCGCCTGGCTTTAGCATGAGCTGGACAACCCGGTGGCCCAGGGCGTCTGAAGGTGGCGCACTCAGACGGTTCAAGCGCGACCACCAGGCAGCCGGTCCCCGCAGGAACCAGGTCAGTCCCGGGATGCGCAGGTTATCAAAGAGACCGTCGAAGGCCTGCTGCATGCGTGCAAAGGCATACTGCATAGCCCAGTCGAAGAATGGCCGGTCTTCTTCGCGGCGGCCTTCAGCCTCAAAGCGCCGCATGGTGGCCGTTGCCAGGTACATCCAGGAAAAGATGTCGGCAAAACGGCCCGTGAGTTTTTCTTTGCGCTTCAGGTTGCCTCCCAGCGCAGCCATAGCCAAATCGGCCAGGAATGCGAACGACGCCGATGCCCAGGCCAGCTTCTGCGCATAGCGGGCCGCTGGCCCCGAAACGCCGGTCCGGGCCAGACGTCCACGAGACAGACTCAGCAGCAGGGCACGCGCTCCGTTGCGCACCACCAGCCCGACATGCTTCCAGAACGCATCGTCAAACGCCTGCACATCGCCCTGCTCCAGGGCTGAGATTTCTTTGTAGGCATAAGGATGGCAACGGACGGCGCCCTGTCCGAAGATCATCAACGTGCGGGTCAGGATATTGGCCCCTTCAACCGTGATACCGATTGGCGCCGCGATGTACCCGTGCGCCAGCAGGTTACGTGGTCCACGCGAGATGCCGTTCCCGCCAAGGATATCCATGCCGTCGTTGATGGCCTTTCGGCCCAGCTCGGTAGTGTTATATTTCATGATGGCCGAGACGACGGCCGGCTTGGCGCCGCGATCCAGCCCGCCACAGGTATAGACGCGTCCGGCCTCGATCAGATAATTGAAGCCACCAATACGCGCCAGCGGCTCCTCAATACCCTCAAACTGGCCGATAGGCAACCCGAACTGGCGCCGCACCTTGGCATGTGCCGAAGCGACCCGATAGACCAGCTTGACGCCGCCTGCCGACGAAGCCGGCAGCGAAATGCCACGGCCGGCTGCCAGCGACTCCATGAGCATCCGCCAGCCTTTACCGGCCCATTCAGGGCCACCAATAATGGCATTGATGGGCACTACGACATCGTGCCCCTCAACAGGGCAGTTATAGAAGGGCACGCCCAGCGGGTCGTGCCGCATACCCAGCTTGACGCCCGGGGTATTGGTGGGAATCAATGCGCAGGTGATGCCCAGGTCCTCGCCTTTGCCCAGCAGGTTGTCCGGGTCCCGCAACTTGAAGGCCAGCCCCAGCACCGTGGCAATTGCCGCCAGCGTGATATAACGCTTCTGGAAGTTCAGTCGGATGTAGAGCTGCCCATCCTCGCCACGGAACACGACGCCACTGGCCTGGATGGCACCGGCGTCGGATCCGGCGCCTGGCTCCGTCAGGGCAAACGCCGGGATTTCCTCACCGCGGGCCAGACGGGGCAGGTAGTAGTCGCGCTGCTCCTGCGTGCCGTAATGGATAAGTAGCTCGGCCGGCCCCAGCGAGTTGGGGACCATCACGGTTGTAGCCAGAGGACCACAGCGCGAGGACAGCTTTTGCACGACTGCGCTATTGGCCAGCGCCGAAAAACCCAGCCCTCCGTATTCCTTCGGAATGATGATGCCCAGGAAGCCTTTTTCACGGATAAACTGCCACACCTCCGGCGGCAGGTCGCGGCGGCGCCATACGTCCCAGTCATCCACCATCCGACAGAGCTCTTCAACAGGCCCTTCCAGGAACGCCCGCTCCTCTTCGGTAAGCGATGGATAGCCTGTCTCGTGAAGCAACCGCCGAAAGTTGGGCTTTCCGGCAAACAGCTCACCTTCGACCCAGACGGTACCGGCCTCTATGGCCGTGCGCTCGGTGTCGGAGATCTTCGGCAGAAAGCCTGAAGCCCGCATCAGGCTCATGAGTGGCTTCGAGACAAGTGCCCGCCGCAGCGGCTTCAGGTTGAACACGATGGCCAGCACGCCGAAGACCACCCAGAGCCAGAGCGGTGCCCCTACACCGTAGAGCACCACGGCCGTGGCCAGCGTCCAGAGCCCGAGGGACGCCCCCGTAAAGGCCAGGGCCAGCGCCACCACCAGCGCGCCCAGCACGATCCAGCCGGCACCTACGGGTTCCAGAAAGTGATAAAACGGCAGGTTCATGATCCCCTCCGTTGTATGGTTGGCGGTTAATGCCTCAGCGTTGCAGATTTTCAATGATACCGGCCGCGCCCATGCCGCCCCCCACGCACATGGTGCAGAGCCCGTAACGACCGCCCCGCCGCCGCAGTTCATAGAGCAAAGTGGCGGTCAGCTTGGCTCCCGTGCAGCCGAGCGGATGCCCCAGCGCAATGGCACCTCCGTTCACGTTCACCTTCTCTTCGTCAAGCCCGACCTCACGGATAACAGCCAGTGCCTGCGCAGCAAAGGCCTCGTTCAGCTCGACCAGCTCAATATCGTCAAGCGTCAGGCCGGTCTGCTTGAGCACCTTCCGGATGGCTTCGACGGGCCCGATGCCCATGATTTCTGGGGATACACCAGCCAGTGCAAACCCGATGAGTCGGCCCATGGGCTCAACGCCCAGCTCCTGCACCATGCGTTCACTCATAATCACGGCGGCAGCCGCTCCGTCCGACTTCTGAGAGGCGTTTCCGGCCGTGACCGTCCCGTTCACCTTAAAAACAGGTCGGAGTGCCGCCAGCGCCTCCAGACTTGTGTCGCGACGGGGGCCTTCATCCACGCGAAATTCCTTTTCGATGGTGCGGGTCTGGCCGTTCTCATAGACCACCTCGCGTACTGGAACGGGCACGATCTCTTCGTCAAACTTACCGCTATCGATGGCCTCAATAGCCCGCTGGTGTGAGCGTAACGCAAAGCGGTCCGCCTCTTCGCGGGAGATGCCATAACGCTCGGCCACATTCTCAGCGGTCAGGCCCATCGACAGGTACACGTCGATGTCGCGCTCGACCAGCTCGGGATCGGGCTGGAAGAAAAAGCCGGTCATGGGCACCTGGCTCATCGATTCGGTACCGCCTGCCACGATCACGTCGGCATGCCCGGCCATAATGGCCTGCGTGGCCATCGCGATAGTCTGCAGCCCCGAAGAACAGAAACGGTTAACGGTGGCGCCGGGCACGCTGTCGGGCAATCCAGCCTTCTGCGCCACAATCCGGCCCATGTTCATCCCCTGAGGCCCTTCGGGAAAGGCGCACCCCATGATCACGTCGTCAACCAGCTCGGGCTCCAGACCTTTCACGCGCCGAACAGCCTCGCGCACGGCAATAGCGCCCAGCTCTTCTGGGCGCACGTTGCGCAGCGTTCCTCTGTCGGCCTTGCCGACGGCCGTACGTACAATGCTGACGATGTATGCTCCGTTAGCCTGCATGGCGTCTTATTTTTTCAGTTTCAAGGGATCAGTTACGCAACGGTTTGTTGGTCTGCAGCAGGTGCATGATGCGCTCCTGCGTCTTGGGCTGCCCCAGCAGATGCAAGAAGACCTCCCGTTCCAGGGCCAGCAGGTAGTCTTCGGAGACCTCCTGCGGATGGGTCAGGTTGCCGCCTGTCATGACGTAGGCGAGCTTGGAGGCCAGATATTGATCATATTCAGTAATGAAGCCGCCTTTGCGGTACTGATCGACGCCCACCATAAGCGCCGCATAGCCGGGCTTGCCCAGCACCTTGACGCGTGTGGGTTTGGTTGGAGGCAGATACCCCTGCTCAGAAAGCCGCAGCACTTCCTGTTTGGCCACGTAAAGCCGTCGATCTTCATGCATGACAATACGGGCATGGGGTGGCAGAAAGCCCATGGCCTGTGCCTGTCGGGCGCTGGTGGCCACCTGGGCCATTGCTACGGTCTCGAAGTATTTCTGAATCCAGGGCAGTATCTCGCTGGGATGACCATGGGGCACCTGTTCGGCCGCCTTCACCACAAGGCGCGTGGTACCCGTACCGGCCGGGATCAACCCTACACCCAGTTCTACCAGCCCCAGGTAGCTTTCGGCAGCAGCGACCGGATGGGGACAGGCCATTACCATTTCGCAACCACCCCCCAGCGCCCGCTGGTGCACGGCCACAACGATAGGCTTGGTGGCATAGCGGATGCGCTGCATCACCTCCTGAAACTTCTCCAGAAACGTCTCCAGCAGCTTGAATTCCTGCTGGGCTACCGCCATGACGGCCTCGCCCAGGTTAGCCCCTACGGAGAAGTGCCGCCCCTCGTTGCCGATGACCATGCCCCGTATATTCGCGTCGCTTTCGACCCGGTCGATCACCTCCAGCAGCCCTTCCATCACCCACTGCCCCAGCGCATTCGCTTTCGAGCGAAACTCGTAGAGCACCACGCCATCGCCCAGATCAAGCAGGGCCGCCTCCGCATTTTGCCAGAGCGTACGCCGGGAGTCAGCCTTGATCACGGCCAGACGAATTTCGTCGGCCGGGATCGGATCGTCCACGTAGCGTCCTTCGACGGGATGGTAAACCTGCTGGCGACCGTCTTCCTGTCGGTAGAAGGACGTCGCTCCTTTCTTCGGCATCTCTTCGACCCAGGCCGGCAGTGCATAGCCCAGTTGGCGACAGCCTTCTACCACCTGTTCGAAGCCCAGAGCATCCCAGATCTCGAAGGGTCCCAGCTCCCAGCCAAACCCCCAGCGCATTGCCCGATCCACGTTGGCCGGGTTGTCTGTGATTTCTGGAATACGCCGGGCTGCATAGGCCAGCAGATCGAGCATTGTGGTGCGGAAGAATTCACCGGCCCGGCCCTCATCGGCAAAAAGTGCCCGCAACCGCTCTCGCAAATCCGGAATTGATTTGATCCGATCCAGATCGCCCAGGTCAAGCGAACGCGGCGGTTCATATTGGCCGGTTTCCGGATTGATCGACTTGATGATCCCGTCTTCTTTTTTGTAGAAGCCGGCCTTTGTTTTCTGACCGAGCGCCCCCTTTTCGACCAGCGTCTCCAGGATTTTCGGGGGGCGAAAGGCTTCCCTACTTTCATCCTCCGTAGCTTTTTCGTACAGGTTGCGGGCAACATCAAGCATTACGTCGAGCCCCACCACGTCGGCTGTGCGGAAGGTGGCCGATTTTGGCCGCCCCACGAGCGTACCCGTAAGCGCATCGATCTCTTCGATCGTGTAACGCCCCGCTTCGAACAGGGCAATTACCCGCATCATCCCGTACACACCAATACGGTTGCCGATGAAATAGGGCACGTCGTTGGCCACCACAATCCCTTTGCCCAAGTAAAAGCGGCCAAACCAGGCTACTCGTGCAAGCACCTCAGGATTGGTATCAGCCGTCGGGATGAGCTCCAGCAGCTTGAGATAGCGCGGTGGATTGAAAAAGTGCGTGCCCAGAAAACGGCGGCGGAATGTCTCCGAACGCCCCTCGGCGATTTCCCGGATGGGCAACCCGCTGGTATTGGTCGAAATGACTGCATCCTCGCGAGCGACAGCTTCTACGCGGGCCATCACCTGGCGCTTGATATCAAGCCGCTCTACCACGGCCTCGATGATCCAGTCAGCCTCACCCACTCGGTCGAAATGTTCGTCAAAGTTACCCAGCGTGATGCGCTGCTTCGCGGCCTCATCGAAAAACGGATCAGGCTTCATCTTGAGCGCCTTCTGGAATTGCTGCTCGACGATCGCATTTTTGGGGCCTTCTTTGGCGGCGATGTCGAGCAGTAACACTTCGACGCCTGCATTAGCCAGATGCGCCGCGATCTGCGAACCCATGGTGCCGGCACCCAGCACAGCCGCTTTACGAAACGGCCGAAAGTGCCAGGGCCGTAGCTCCAGCAGGTTTGTAGGAGTTACCGTAGTGGCTTCCATGATGCTTTTACGTTGCTTTTTTATCGGGATGTTTACGGGGTTGTCCTGTGCATTTCCGTTGTGGCCTCGGTGCCTTCATAGAGCGCCCGAATCTGCGCCTCATATTTTTTATAGAGCACCGAGCGCCGCACTTTAAGGGTGGGCGTCAGCGTGCCTTCTGCAATGGAGAGTTGCTCAGGCACCAGCAGAAAGCGTTTGATCGTGGCCCAGGCGTCCATGCCCGCATTGGCCCGATCAACGATCTGCTGATAAACCTCCAGGATCCGGGGCTCACGCACCAGGTCTTCAAGGGGTTGATTGGCATCAAGCCCCAGGCGATTTGCCAGCCGCCGAAGCGCTTCTTCGTCCGGGAAGATGAGTGCGGCCGTGAACTTATAGCCTGGCCCCACGACCAGTGCCTGCTCGATGAGCGGATCGGCGGTCAGGCGCTGCTCCAAGGGCTGCGGCGTCACGTACTTGCCGGTGGAGAGCTTGAACAGATCTTTTTTGCGGTCGGTGATCACCAGAAAGCCTTCTTCGGTGAAGTAGCCAATATCGCCTGTGTGAAACCATCCCTCCTCGTCGATGACCTGGCGCGTACGTTCTGGGTCTTTGTAGTAGCCCAGCATGACGTGCGGGCCGCGGGTCAGAATCTCGCCATCCTCGGCAATCTTCACCTCCACGCCGGGGATCGGCACGCCTACCGTACCAGCTCGATTCAATTCCGGACGGTTGTAGGTGATGACCGGACTCGTCTCGGTCAAGCCGTAACCCTGGAGAATTGGGATGCCAGCCGCTGCGAAAATGTTAGCCAGCTCGGCTGAAAGGGCTGCACCGCCTGCAATGATGAAAGCGATACGCCCACCCATAGCCTCCCGCCATTTCCGATAGACCAGCCGATCGGCCACGGCCAGTTGCAGTCGGTAGCCTCCCCGCGGCTCGCGTCCCAGCTCGTAGCGCTGTGCCACCTTCAGGGCCCATCGGAAAATCTGTCCTTTCAGCCCGGGCATCGTGGCCGCCCGTTCCACCAGCGCGCCGTAAATCTTTTCGAGCACCCGCGGTACCGTAGCGAACGTGGTGGGCCGCACCTGCTGCAACGCCTCCCGCAACGCATCGGGCGTGGTGAAATAGACGCTGGTGGCATAGTACAGGTAACCGTAAAAGAGCGTCCGGGCAAAAACGTGCGTCAGCGGCAGAAACGAAAGGGCCACCTCACCATTCGGACCAGGGCGGTAGTGCTTGATGCCGCTGAAGGACGTCAACGCATTGAACGAAATGTTCTCGTGCGAGAGCATCACGCCCTTCGGGCGACCCGTTGTGCCACTTGTGTAAATGATAGTGGCCAGATCACCCGGACGAATCTGCGCCCGTAGCCGCGTAATTGCCTCGGGATCGGCAGCACGTCGGCGGCGCCCCTCTTCCATCAGCTGATCAAACGTGTACAGCGGCCGCCCTTCTATCTGATCTGTCTGCTTTACCCCCTCTGCTTTGGCCACTACGATAAACTGCACGCCGGAAAGATCAGGCAACAGAGGGACGATGCGCTCCAGCAACGCGCGGTTCGATACCACGAGTGCCCGGGCCTCAGCGTGCTCTATGATGTAGCGGGTAGCTTCGGGCGCATGGGTCAGATAGATTGGTACGTCGACAAACCCGCCGAGCAGACAGGCCATGTCGGCCAGACAGAAGTAGGCATCGCTCTCCATGTAGAAGGCGACATGCGCGCCGCGCTCCAACCCCACCGCATGAAACCCCAATGCTAACGCTTCAGCCTGTTCGGCAAAGTCTCGAAGTGAAATCGGCTTCCAATGGCCTGGTGCTACCGGCTGATTCAGAAAGGCTGGATTGTCATAGTGCGCCAGCGCTTCATAGAGCACGTCCGGCAACGTTTTGCCGCGTACCGGTGTACCTGTGTTGGGCGGTGCCGTGTAGATACGTTCAGCCATAGCCCCTTTAAAAACCGCTTGCCCTACGAGTTATTTTGAAGCGAGCTGTAGCAATACGTCGGGCGCCAGCACACCACGGAGCAACGTCCGGATCGTTGTCTCAATGAAGTCTTCCGGGTCAATCCGGATATCCAGACGTCGGGCCAGCAAGAGCGCCACCGCTCCGTGCAGGGCAGCCCAGGCCGCACTGGCCGTCACACGTGGATCTTCTATGGCAAAAATACCCTGCCTGCGTCCTTCTTCCAGGGTCTGAATCGCAAGCTCCAACCCTCGACGAGCCCGGCGGTACTTTTCCGGTGGATATCGCTCCATGCGCTCTGGATGCAGCATGAACATAATCTCATAATACTCCGGATTACGGCGTCCGAAACGCACATAACGCCGCCAGAGCGCCTCCAACCGCACGACCGGATCGTCGTGACGACCGGCCTCTTCGCGCAGCTCCTCGTATAACAGCCTAAATCCCTCATCTATCAGCGTATGTACCAGCGCATCTTTATTCTGGAAATACAGGTAGATAGCTGTTGGACTGCAGCCGATTGCCCGCGCGATTTTTCGCATCGACAGACTGTTATAGCCTTCCGCGACCAGCAAATGGCGGGCAGCATCCAGAATTCGCCGCCGCAGCGTCCCATCTGATCCGGCATTCACCATATCCACAACCTCTTGGTTAACACCGTTAAGTTAAACACAACATGCATTCGCTGTCAAGTTTTTTCCAAGAAAGTCGCCTTTGACTTATTGAATAAGTACGTTGTAATAGCGAAGCGCGGGTGGAATAACGACCAAGTCTCGTATGATGAGTCCTTCAGGCAGATGGATAAGAGGCCGCACGCGGCCGGTGGTATCGGCACGAATCACCTCGTAAGGCACAGTAGCGAAAAAGTCGGGGGCAACCATAGCGGTCTCATACTGCGAAAGGGGTACGCGAAAACGCACACGCACAGTTGTCGGCTCCAGCGTCACCATGCGCTCGTTCGATGGGACCCCGGTGACCCGCACTGGAAGTTCACGTACACCTTCGGTGAAGGGGACCGCACGCGCGCGAAGCCATACGGCATCGGGCCTTACGGTTATCAGTGGCTGCAGGGTATCGGAAAGCGGTATCCGGAGCGCAACCGAATCACGTACGTCACGCAGGTGCATCGGTACGGTTGGCCATGCGGACAGTCCTTCCACAATGGAAACTGCACCGGACACCAGGACACTATCAGGATTCACCTGGGGAGGAAAAAGCAGATCGTGGGTTGGTGGTGTTTCGATAGTCACACGCAGATCAACCGGGAGGCGGCGCGTCACGCGCGGCTCTTTGCGCAGTTCGACGAGCTGTGGAACCACCCCCTCCACAACCACCCCGCGCGGCAGATTCAGATCCACCCCGGTCAGGTCAATGGCATCCTGGCGGGCATCCAGCGTCACAGTGGGTGGGTTGAAATAAAGCTGTACCAGGGGATACCCTTCGCCCCGAAGTTGCACGCGGATCACCTCTGGTGGTGGTACGGCCAGTGCCTGATCGGGTGGTAGATTAACCACACGGACCGGCATATCCAGCGTCGTGGTGTAGGTTTCCTGCAAGGTAAACGTAAACCAGAGGAGGGTGGAAATCAGAATGCAGACGGTAATGACCATCCCTTTCGAAGGCCCTCCCTCAGGGCGACGGCCATCGCCTCCTACCGGACGACTGAAAAGGTTCTGAAGCAGCGGAAAGCGCTGTAGAATTTCACTCCACACGATTAAACTGCATTCGCTCAGGATGGTCCGGGCACCGCAATATAGAATATGCTACCGGCGCTTTGCAATTTATTCGGAGTGTGATCGCATCATTTGCAGCCGCCGACGCAACCACCGCCAGCCTTCCTGCAGCTCGTCATATCGATAAACGCGAAAGATTACCATCAGTAGTCCGTAGAGCAACACCAGCAGAACACGTCCTGCCAGACGGGCTGCCACCGGCCAGGTCTCTGTCCCGTACCCTACCAGGCTCAGTCCCACCGTCAGGGCTACAACAATTGCCAGCACCCGCCATGGATAGACGGTAGGACGCACGCGCAACGCTCGCCAGGCAGCTCCTCCAGCCAGTACGCTGTAGGCCACTATGGTAGCCAGTGCGGCTCCCATAGCCCCCATCCAGGGAATCCACCACAGGTTGAGTCCCACATTCAGCAATCCGGCGCCCACCACATTCCGGGCGATGAACCGGCTTTCGCCGGCGGCATACAGCACGTTCACAAAGATGTTGTACAGTCCGAACAGCAGGTAGCCCAGGCTGAGGGGCAACACCAGCGGATCGGCCTTCAGGTAAACTGGATCGGAAGCCAGCCATGCCGTCACATCGTACGCCCCCAGCGACAGAGCCAGTGCCATCCACCCCCCCCAGATGGTGTAGTGTCGAAAGGTGCGTCGATGCAATGCGGCCTCACCCTCCGGTTGTTCGCCCAGCGCTTTCAGACCAATTACTGCAAACGCAAGCTGGAAACTCTGAATGAACAACATGTTGAGCACACCGCTCAATCGGGCTGCCCAGCCATAGACGGCAACCGTTTCAGGGCCGGTGAGCCAGCCCAGCAGATAGCGATCCCCCACGTGCAATACCGGCAGGGCAATACCAGCAAGTGCCAGCGGAACCCCGAAATGCATCAGTCGGCCTACCAGGTGGGGATCCCAGCGCCAGGGGACGACCCGCAACATAGCCCCGACAAGCACCAGCGCGCTACTTCCGGAAGCGATCGCCATGGCCTGGACAACTCCCCGAAGCCCCAGATGGGCATGCGCCAGCAAGTAGTACACGCCACCGATAAGCAGGGCTGCTTCGAGCAGGACGGCTGCAGTATACAGGGCAGCCTGCTCACGGAGGCGCAGAAAGGCAAGCGGAACGCCGCTCAGCATTTTGGCCGCCAGATAGCATCCGAACAGCCGTAGAATCGACACGCCGTCAGGCCAGCCAAGCTGCCGACTGATCCAGGGAGCCCCCCCCCAGCTTGCCCCGATTACCAGCACCGCTACGGCCAGTGTGATTCCCAGCACGGTAAACGGCACAGCCTCTCGTCGGTCCTGTTGCGTGGCATCGGTGGCAAACTTGAGCAGTCCGGTCGTCATCCCCAATCCCAAGAGAGGCAGCAACAGTTGGGCGGTTGCCTCCAGCAGTACCAGATAGCCGTAGGCAGCCTGTGGCAACAGGGTAGTGTCCAGGTAGAGCGGGGCCAGGAGCAGTCCGCTGGCTTTTAGCAGCAGATTGCCCAGGGCATAAATGCTTCCCTGTTGGAGCAGGCGGCCCAGCGCACGCTGCGACATGCGTCTTCTATCCGACCCTTACAATCCGTGCATAGCCCTTTTGAACGCCTTCGAAAGAAAGCGTGCCCCGTAGCTGTCTGGCCCATTGCTGCGCAATGGTGCGCTCTGCGGGACGATCGGTATCATCCAGCAAAATCACCGCCCGAGGATGCAGGCGGCTTCCCATAACGGGCAACAGTCCCTGTCGCCCCCCCGGCGTGTTTCCTGGCGGACCATCGCATACCACCAGAGTAAACGATACCGGGAAGCTCTCGGGCTGCACAGCATACCAGTGAAAATCGCCATAATCCTGAAGCGGTGCATAGATGAGATGCACGTTCGTCACTTTGAATCGTTGAAGCATCCGACGCATATGAGCGACCCAGTCGGGATCATGTTCGAGTGTCCACACTTCCCAGCCAACGCGCTCGCCAAGAATCCCCAGCAACAGCGTACTCAGGCCGGAACCACACTCCAGCACCGGACCCGGTGTTCGCCAGGCCTCCTGAATGATGCCCTGCAAAAGGTCCTCGCTGGCCGACCACTCTTCATTGCCCCACCCTTTGCGCAAGCAATGCAACAATCGCCGTGAAGGCATTTGCTGGAAAGGCAATCGTCGAAAAGCCCACACGCTTGTAGTCAGTAAACCGTTTCGATACACTCGAACGATGGCATAATACAGCCATCGCACCGGCCTGCGTATCCACTGCGGAAGGCGTTGTGGATTCATGGCAGGTGTTGCTTCGTTCGTTTCCACCATTGCGCACGTAACCATCCCAGCAACCGTCGTACTGATCCAGGCAACCACCCGGCCATCCAGTATCCCCATCGTCGCAGGGCCCACGGATGTAACCGCAATGCCCGGCCCAGGAAATAGCGGGCTTCCGCATGTCGATGCTGCGCCAGCGCTTTGCGACCGGCCCCTTCATAGATCCCGGCCAAAGCAATCCGGCGCAGAGGCTCCAACGCTGGATGACGGGCCACCGCCTCCTCAACGATGCGCACTCGGGCACGGACCAGTTCCTCCAGAGCAGCCGTACCGGTTTTGCGGTTGGGGTGATCCCGGATTAACACCAGCGGCTGCGCCACGTAGCATATCGGATGATGTGCCGCCACCCGTAGCCAGAGATCCCAGTCTTCGCTAATACGGCGATCGGGGCCTTCCCGAAACCCTCCCACCGCAGTAAGCACCTCCCGTCGCACCAGGGCGCTGGAAAACGGCACAAAGTTCCCCAGGAGCAGCGGCTGGAGTACCTGGCCCGCCCGCATGGGAACCAGCCGGCTCAGCCGCACCCGACGCTTCTGGGCTGTTTCATCGGTGAGCCAGGCATCGGTGTAACACCAGTTACACTCCGGATGCGCCTGCAGGCAGGCGATCTGCGCCGAGAGCTTTCCAGGCAACCACAGATCGTCGGCATCCAGAAAGGCTATGTAGGTGCCCTGAGCCAGTCGAATGCCCGCATTCCGAGCTGCTGCGGAGCCGGCATTTTCCTGGTACACATATCGCACCGGGGAACCGAACGCCGTCACGACATCTCGCGTGGCATCGGTCGAGCCGTCGTCCACCACAATCACCTCCGCTACAGGGTAGTCCTGCGTCAGCACACTCCGGATCGTTTCGCCAATCCAGCACGCGGCGTTGTACGCGGCGATGACCACACTGACCGAAGGTACAGGATCTCCCATAGGCATTCACGTGGGAAGTTGAGGGCGACGCAATGCTTCCAGCGTAGTAATCAGTTCGCGGGCACGTCGCTCTCGGGAAAACCGCTGTACAATACGGTTGCGCGCCTGCTGTCGTCGCGCCGGCCCGCATGCCAGCGCTGCCCGAATGGCTGCAGCGACCGCCTCAGCCTCCGGCTCTTCTACGATAAATCCGACCTCACCAATCGCTTCCGGAATGCCAAAGACCGGGCTTCCTACCGGAATACAGCCGCACAGCATCGCTTCACACAGCGCATTGGGCAGCCCTTCGGCTCGGGAAAGCTGCGCATATACCGAAGTTTCCGCATAAATAGCCGGTAGCGCGTCCCGTGGCACAGGGGGGCGCAGGTGCACATTGGGAGATGGCCTATATTGCGCCTGAATCGCCTGCTGCATTTCGGGCGTCACGCCCACCACTTCAAACGAAACGTCCGGGAGCCGTCTGGCAGCCGCCAGCAGTAGATCGATCCCCTTGCAGCGAAGCACCCGCATGGAATCTACAAAAGCCACGGTACGCACGATCGGAGCACGCCGTGCCGGCCCCAGCGGCCATTGCTCTGGATCATATCCCGTCGGAATCACCCGAAAGGGCGTGGTCAGCGCAGGAACCCAGGCGCGCACTCCCTGCGCACGGTTTTCGGTCCAGGCAGTTGCCGGCATTTCCATCAGGGCAGCCGTAACCGGTAACAACAGCGTGGCGTGACGGTACACGTAGCGTGCCAGCGGAGCGCGCCAGGCACTACAGAAGACGCCGTCATGGAGCGCCTTGAGGCAGCGGCAATCAAAGCCTCCCAGGATAAGCGCTACCGGCACCCCTCGCCGTCGGGCTCTATTTACCGGCAGCACCATGTGGTAGTCGGCAAACCAGCCCAGGATCAGGGCGGCTTCCTCCAATTCGCGTTGGAGCCATTGATACTGCTGCCAGAGAAGCCGTTGCATGCCTCCGGGTGAACGGGCACGCTGCGCATCGAAATGAAAAGTGCGCACGTCATAGTGCGCCGTTAACAGCGTCAGATCATCCTGCACGAAAGGGCTCGGGTGCAGGTAGATAAAAAGCAGACGCGGCTTCATCGAGACGCTCGAAGCAGTTCGGCGATGCGTCGACTGGCCGCCTGTTCCCAGGCAAAAGACGGCGGCTGTTCAGGTCGGCGGTTGACCGCTGCCACGATGCGTTCCGGATCTGCGCCTGCTAACTGATTCCAGCCGCCCTCCAGCGTCTCCACCCACTCGGTTTCTTCCCGCAATGTAATGCAGGGCACGCCCAGCCAGACCGCTTCTTTCTGAAGCCCTCCTGAGTCGGTCAGTACAGCGCGGGCATGCTGCACCAGCGTCAGCATAGCCAGATAACCCACAGGGTCACGCAGTTCGACGTTGGGCGGTACCCGAAGGCCACTGTCCAGGCACTTTCGGGTGCGTGGATGCAACGGCAGAATAACCGGCAGGTCCAGGCGTCCCAGTCCTTCAAAGATCCCCTGCAGCCGTACCGGATCGTCCGTGTTTTCAGCGCGATGCACGGTCGCCAGGTAGTAGCCGCCCGGATCGTGGAAGGTCAGCATAGTCAATGGCACCCGTCGACGAGCAACTGCTGCATAACAGCGAACGGCTTCCTGCATCACGTCGCCGGTCAGATGCACACCGCGGGTGATCCCCTCGCGTCGTAGATTCTCAACGGCTGTAGGTGTCGGTGCAAACAGTAATTGCGCGAGGTGGTCGGTTACCACTCGATTAATTTCTTCTGGCATACGCCGATTGAACGAGCGCAACCCGGCCTCTACATGGGCCAGCGGAAGCTGTAGCTTGGCCGCTACAAGCGCCCCGGCCAGCGTACTGTTCGTATCGCCATAAACCAGTACCCAGTCGGGTGCCGGATGCATTCCGCGCAACGCTGCTTCCAACCGAATCATCATCAGGCCGGTCTGTTCGGCATGCGTGCCGGAGCCCACGCCCAGATGCACCTGCGGCTCCGGAAGTCCCAGCTCCTCAAAGAAAATGCGATTCAGGTTCGCATCGTAATGCTGTCCTGTATGAATCAGGACTTCTTCGATACCGGCTTCCATCAAGGCACGGCTTACCATAGCCGCTTTGATAAACTGAGGACGAGCGCCTACGACGCTGCAGATACGCATAGATCTCGCTGGCTGGTTACCTCATCAAGCAAACGGGCCAGTTTACCGGCCAGATACGGGCGGCTGTAGCACTGCGCCAACTCAAGGGGCGCTCCCGACAGGGGATGTCCGGCTTTCCATGCTTCGTAATGCTGACGCAGAAAAGCGGCAATGCCTTCGACATCGTCGTAGTCGAACATCTTCCCGGCCCGTGTTTCCCGCAACACGGCTGCGGCATCCCCGTCCACCGGCCCGATTCCCAGCACAGGTCGTCCGGTTCCCAGATATTCGTACAGCTTGCTCGTGACAATCCAGGCATTACCGGCTACCCGATTGATCACGAGCAAAAGCAGCGTGCTGTCGAGCAAGTACTGCAGGACCTGGCGATGCGGCAGAAACGGCAGCACTTGCACCTGATCGGTCAGTCCATAACGGACAAGGGTCTCTTGAACTGCAGTATCAATTGTCCCGATCAACCGTACCTGGATGGGGTGGGTCTGTCGTAGCTGATGCAATGCCTGCCAGAGGGCCTCCGGATTACGGGCCGGATTCATACTGCCGGCATACGTAAGCCAGAAACTATCCGTTGGTCGTGCCCGCATCCCTTCAAAATCGGCCGGATCGTAGCCGTTGGGAATTAAAGCGGCCGGCAAGCCCCGGGCCTCAAGCGCCCGTTGCATCGAAGGCGTTACCACCACCCGTCGCGTGGCCCGGGCCAGCACATGCCGCTCCAGGCAGGCATCGATACGACGAGCCCACCACGTCATGGGTAGCATCTCGTAATAATCAATACCGGTCCAGGGATCCCGCAGGTCAGCTACCCAGGGCAATCGATAGCGCCGATGCCCTCGATAGCCGATCAGATGCGCCGAGTGAGGCGGACCGGTAGTAACGACAGCTTCGATCGGATACTGCTGAAGCAGTCGGGGGAGAGCACGCACGGCAAAGGGCACCCAGCCTACGCGAGCATCCGGCAGAAACAGATTGGCTCGAACCCAGCGGGCCAGTCGTTCTTTTCGGCTCTGATGGGGGCGACCGGTAAACCCTACACTGACCACCTCCTCTTTGCGTTGCCCCATGAGGCGTGCATAGGCTGCATACGGATCCCAGGCTTTCGTGCGCACTACCGGCACACCGTCCGGAATTTCCGCCAGCAGCTCCGAATCGCGGGTCGGATAGGCCGCATCTTCCGGACGCACAGTCAACACTACCGGTTGCCAGCCATGCTCAGGCAGATAGCGCGTGAACTTTAAAAACCGTTGCACGGCCGCCCCACCGGCCGGTGGAAAGTAATAGGTTACCAGCAACACCCCGCGCTTCTGCTGCCGACTCATTCGCCCCGCCTCTTGCGATACCAGCCCAGTCCCAATCCTATCAGCACGCTGCCGTAAACCAACAGCGTCGCTATAGCCGTAATACGAAGCCCCCAGACATGGCTGATCGGATCAAAGCGCATCACTACGGTATGCTCACCGGCCGGCACCGGTACCGCCCGTAGCAGATAGTTGGCCTGCAGAATCGGAACGGACTGTCCGTCAACAACAGCCCGCCATCCAGCCGGGTAATAGATCTCGTCCACAACCAGCAGCCGGGGGGCATCGGTGGTTACCTGCCAGACGATCTCGCGCGGACCGAAACGCACCAGTTCCACCGAGATGGTGCTGGACGAGTCGATGGCGGAGATCTCCATATCGGGTGCTTCACGCAACAGCACGGTCTGCCGCAGATCCAGCGACGGATCCAGCAATCGCTGACGATGCGCTTCCAGGTCGGGCACCACCTCGTACCGTCCTACCAGAAATGCCCGGGGTAAAGCAGCAGGATTTTCCAGCACCCGCCAGCGTTCATCTTCAAACACCACCTGCATACCGGGTAGAGAAGCTCTAGCCGGCACCACGACGTACCGCACGCTCAGGAGATCCAGCGCGCGCTGGCGGGGCAATCCGGTCGCTGGATCAACAAACAAATGATCGATATAATCCTGGAACAGCCGCAGCTTGGCCCCATGATAGCCCCCGATGGATTCGTGGTAATAGGAGGGGCGCGCATTCGTCATGGGATTGCCGCTTTCGAGCGATAGTACCCGGAAGTGGCCCGGGCCGCCGGCTTCCCGCTGCCGCTCCAGCAAAAAGTGGTCGAACGAATAGACGGGGATTAGATCGGTGATTTTTCTGGCATCTGTCAGCACCTTGTCGTTCAAGTGGCGCCGTCCTACGCCCCATAGATCGACCGTGACCAGCAGCGCCAGCCCGGCCACAAGTCCCCA
Organism: Rhodothermus sp.; assembly: GCA_026989375.1. Taxonomy (GTDB): domain Bacteria; phylum Bacteroidota; class Rhodothermia; order Rhodothermales; family Rhodothermaceae; genus Rhodothermus. The sequence continues at coordinate 3,326 of JALSJJ010000084.1, read as the reverse complement.
ATCGGGCAATCGCTGTCGATTGTAGAGCCACAGCAGCCCACCGGCCAGCAACAGAAACACCAGGGTGCGCCGGGCATCGCGGCCAAACAGGTTGACCCGCTCAGCCCGCTGCTCGGCTACGTACTGCCGCACCACCTGCAGCAGTCGTGGATCGTCAGCCGGCAGGTTGTTGGCAGCAGCTACCTGCCGGGCGATTTGCTCAACCTCCCCGGGTCGCTCAAAGGCAAACAGGCTACCACGTGCCAGCCAGAGCACAAGCACCAGGGCCGTCAGTCCCAGCCACACCTGATAGGCCGGCCGCAGCGATCGGGACCATAATGGCTTCTGTTCCACTAACCAGCTCCCTCCCAGTGCCGCCAGCAAAGCAAGCCCCAAGGCCGCTGTACTTAACCACGTCTCCGGTACGCGAAAGGCGTCAAAGAGCGGAAAGTACGTGAACATGAAGCGGTTCAGTAGCGGAAAGTAGCTGCCCAGCGAGAACAGGATCATCAACAGCGTGCCGGCGCCCAGAATCCACACGGTACGTTCGCGCCGACGCCATAATGCCAGCAGGGCCAGCCAGAGAATGATTCCACCTACGTAATGGGGGCCTTCCGTGAAAGGTTTGGGCCCCCAGTAAGTAGGACTGCCACCGCCATAGGCATCAGCAATCAGCAGCGTGATCAGCTCGCCCGGCGCCTGGCTCCAGCTCATCGCATAGTCCCAGTCCAGCCCATCACCGCCTCCGGTAGCTTCAGTGCCTCCTCGGATTGTGTATTGCTTGTACTCATAGATCGGCCAATAAGGCTGGGCAATCATTAGCAGAGCCAGAAGGCTTCCCAGGGCCAGCCAGCCTGTGGCCCGCCCGAACACGGCCAGCCGGCGCTCACGCCAGGCCGCCACGCCTTCAGCCAGCCACCAGAGTCCCAACAAAAATGTCACGTAATAAGTGATCTGCACATGTCCAGCCCGCAGATTGGCCGCCAGCACAATGGCAAACAATAACCCTGCAAGCCATCGAGGCTGCCGCAGCACATAAACAAAAGCCAACACCAGCCAGGGTGCAAAGCAGAGGGCGATGAACTTCGAATTGTGCCCGGCTTTCAGGATAATGGGGATATAGGTGGTCAACCCGTACGCTACAGCGGCCAGTACGCCCGCCAGCGGACGACGCGTCAGATAAACCACCAGCCAGTAGGTCCCAGCCAGCAGAAAAAAGAAATGCGAGGTTGGCCACAGAAAGCCACGCAGCCAGTCCAGTAGACTATCGATCTGGGGTACACCGGCCGGATAGGAGATCATATAGGCTGGCATGCCGGCAAAAGCATTCGTGGCCCAGAGCGGCTCAGTTCCTGTCGAATCGCGATAGGCAATCACCGACTGGGCCATGGCCCGCCAGTTGACCGTATCCCCTCCGATCAACCGTTTGCCCCCGAAATGAATAGGTGCAAAAAAAGCCAGCGAAAGGGCCAGCAGGAAAAGCAGACAGAGCAAATGGCGGGAGCGTTCTGAAAGGCGATTCCAGAGGCCGTGCCAAGCTGGCAGGCTGGCTGAAGTAGCCTTCCGTGAGCGGAAGGTGCGAGCAGTCATAAGCGCCTCGGCTGGTTACTCAATGACCTTGGGCACCCGGAAATAGTCGCTGTCAGCATCGGGTGCATTACGCAGGGCCTCCTCGTGCGAGATGCGTTGCTCCACCACGTCCTCCCGAAAGACGTTATACAGGTCCAGCACGTGAGACATGGGGGGGACGTCGCTGGTGTCCAGCTCGTTCAGCTTGGCCACATAGTCCAGAATTTCGCTCATCTGCTCGGCCAGCACCTGCTCTTCTTCCTCCGAGAACTCCAGACGTGCCAGCCGGGCAATGTACCGGACTTCCTCTACTGAAATTGCCATCGTTACCGTAAGCTCAGGTGGGTCGTATACCTGCTAAAATTACCAGCTATCAGGTGCGTCCCGCTACCCCACAGCTTCAGTCAGAGTTCCCGGCTGCCCGAAGCAATGCTTGCATACGGGCCTGCACGGTATCCATCAACGTGGGTAGATGGCGCCGTCGGAGACCTTCTGTCGGGATCGGCTCGCCGATCACTACGCGAATCGTTCCCGGACGCGAAACCATCCGTCGCTCGTCCAAGTGGCGAAAGCTGTCCTGAATGACAATCGGAACCAGCGGAACGCCGGCCTCAACGGCCAGCAGAAACGCTCCTTTCTTAAAAGGACGCAGCTCCGGACGATAGCCGCGCGTGCCTTCTGGGAAAAGCAGCACAGGATGTCCCTGCCGAATACGTTCACCGGCCAGTTGCAGGCTTTTAAGCGACCGACGTGGGTTGTTTCGATCGATAAACAGCGAAGCTGAATGTCGCATCGCCCACCCCATCACCGGAACACGCTCGAGCTCTGCTTTAGCCACAAATCCAAAAGGATAAGGCAATGCATAGGCCAGTACCAGAATATCCAGAGCACACTGGTGATTGGCCACAAACAGGCAGGGTTTCCCTTCAGGCAGGCGAGCCCGATCTTTGCAAATCACACGCCAGCCGCAGGCTTTCAAGATGATACCTGCCCAACGCCGGGCCCACTTTTTAAAGTTGGCGGCCGTCGGATGCAACCGATGGGTGAACACCTGGCAAGGCGCAATAAGCAACGTGCTAAAAATGCCTACAAGGACGAACCAGAAGAAGTGTAGGCGCGTCCACAGCGTCATGGGGGGCGCCCCCTCGACGGGGGCTCCGACCGGCGCCGGTCCCAGCAACGGTGCCACAGGTGAGGTTTCCCGGATCTCTTCGGCAGCCATGAAGCCCTATGATTGGATGATCGCCTCGGATGCTTTTCGTAGCTGGCGAAGCAGTTGGAGCAGGCGCGTAGCGTCGTGCAGGCCGCGTTTTGCCCGTGGTTCGGCGTGCACCTCAAGGCTCAGCGGCCCGGCAAATCCCATGGTGCGCAGCATCTGAAGTTGCGTATGCCAGTGCACGGCGCCTTCGCCAAAGGGTGCTGGTTCCCAGACGCCTCGGTCCGGGTCAATTCGCCAGTCGCTGCAACGCACCAACCAGATACGCCCGGTCAACGCCTGCAAACCCTCCGCAGGATTTTCGCCGGCCTGCAGGGCAGTGCCAGGATTCCAGGCAGCCCCCACTGCCGGATGATCGACAGCTTGCAGTAAGGTTGCCAGTGCCTGACCTGTCGGGAAAGCCCCCTCAGGTTCATTCAGTACGGCCACACGCACTCCGTAGTCGGCGGCCTTGTCGCCAGCCATTCGGAGCGCCCGTGCGGCTTCCTCCACCGGCACCTCCACCTGCTCGGCAGCAAAAGCTGACACCACCACACACGGACAGTCAATCCGTTGACAAAAG
>JALSJJ010000083.1 GCA_026989375.1 Rhodothermus sp. | reverse complement strand
GAAGCCTTCGAGCGCCACGGTGGGCACAATGGTCAGATCAGCCGCGCGATAGGCCAGCGGGAGCTGATCGTCCGGGACAAACCCCAGCAGGCGCACATGTTGCTGCAAGCCCAGCGCATCGATCTGCGTCTGCAAAGCTTCGCGCAACGGTCCTCTGCCGGCTATCAACAGGAGCACTTCCGGAACATATTGCCGCACTTCGGCCATGGCCGCGATCAGCCGCTCCAGTCCCATGCGCCGTACCAGACGTCGCACGCTCAGCACGATTGGCCGATTGGTGGGCCAGCCCAGCGCCTGCCGGGCCTCCCGACGCGACAGCGTCAACGCAAAACGATCAACTTCCACCCCACCGGGCACCACGCGGATTCGATCGGGCGCCACGCCGTAACGCTGCGTCAGCTCTCGGCCAAACGCTTCCGACAGCACAATGCAACGCACTGCCCGCCGATAGACCACCCGCTCCAGCCAGGCCTTCACCGCCACCTGCATTCCACCCCTGGTCTCTTCACGCCCTTCCCAGGCCCAGGGCCCGTGGAAATGAACGACCAGCGGCAGGTCGCGCACCAGATCCAGCACCGGAAACGTGTACAGCGCAAAGTGAGCGGCCACCAGGTCGAACGATGTGCTCCGACGGAGCTGCTGGACGGCCCGGCGCATACCCCGCCAGCGTTGTACGAGTGGTGCTTCTGGACGTGCAGCCGCCACGAACCGACCTTCCGTTGCCCGGGCAACGGCCTCCGAACCCATCACCACGCCCCGGCAATGCACGCCTGTCTCCGGCAGATGCCAGCACAGCGCCCCATAGACGCGCTCCAGCCCTCCCGGCACTTCCTCGAACCAGCCACTACCCAGTTGAAGCACTTGCATTTTCTTTTTTTCGAATGCGCCAGCGCTGCAGGCGATCATACCACCGATACAGACGCAATGCCGGAAACCAGCGTCCGAGATAACCCAGCAGATGTTCAGGCAAAGCCATCAGGGTCAGCACTCCAGTCAGCAATCCCGCCTTCAGGGGAAGTCCTCGTTCGGCCCGACGTAACTGCTGCACCAGCACCTCGTTGGGCCATGAGGCCGGCACCTGATATCCCTGCTGCTGCAGCCATCGGGTCTGCCCCTGATAGCGACGCACCAGTACGTAACGCAGCCAGCGAGGCATATCGGCCGCGGGCGACTCCCATACCCGCTGTTTCGCAAAGGCATGGCGTACCTGTTCGGGAAGCGGCGGCAGTTCCAGAAACTCGAACACCCGCCGTATGAACGCCATCGGATCCTGCTGTAAATCTTCATAAAACAGCACCAGAAACTGCTGGCGCGGGAAAAACTGTTGCCAGCGCTGTAGGGCTCGGCGATAATCGCTGCGCAGCCGATTGCGCAACAGATGGACATGCCATGCTAACCAGAAACGATCGCGTTGGGTCAAGGAGCGCCGGTTTACGGCGGCCACCTCCATGCGCGCCTGGCTCCAGGAACGGGCCACCGGATCACGAAGCACCACGATCAGCCGCACCGACGGCATCCATTGCTTAACGCGCGCAATCTGCCGCGCCGTCAGGTGCAGATAATCCGGAGTCTTTTCTCCGATGAGCTGATCCGGACGTGCTTCCCGAAACGCTGCCATATACCGCGAAAGAGGTCCCGGAGCATTGAAGAAATGCAACTCTCTTTCCGGCATGTATACCCCGGGATGCTGGCGAAGCAGGCGAGCCAACCAGGTTGTTGCGCTTTTCTGGGCGCCGATGATCAGAAAATCTGGAAGCCGCTTCTGCATGGGTTTACCCGGTCGGTTGCACCGGCATCCGTACCGGTTGTGCTCCCACGGTGCGAGTCAGGATGGCTTCCAGCCGATCCACGACATGCCGCACATCAAACTGCTGTTCGGCCATTTGCCGGGCGCGCTCAGCCAGACCGGAAGGATTGGCCTCGATGGTCTGCAATGCCGCCTCCAGCGCGGCACACAGCGCTTCGGGGGCATAGCGGTCAAAGCGGAAAGCAGCCTCGCCACAATATTCACCGGTACCGTTCGTCGGTCCCACCACGACTGGCTTGCCGCAGCAGAGCGCCTCGGCCACTGTCGAACCGAAGTTTTCGTCCTCGCTGGGCTGCACGACCACATCCACCGACCGCAACAGATCCGGTACCTGGGTGCGGGCAATGTGCGGCGCATAGGTCAGATGCTCCGGAAAGGGAAACGTCTCGATCAGCCTTCGATATTCAGGGGCATAGGTAAAGCGCCCGATGATTTCCAGATGCACATCACGGCGTTTTTCCAGCAACAGGGCAAAGGCTTCCAACATCAGATCCAGCCGCTTACGCGGATCGATGCGTCCCAGCCAGAGTAACGTGCGCCGGCCCGGATGGCGCGGCGGCACGCTCGGATCCGGCCGAAACAGTTCCAGATCGAACGGATAGGGCAGCGCAAACACCTGTTCGGCCGGTACGCCAAAAGCGATCACGTGCTCCCGGCTCCAGGCGCTCCCGCAGATGATCGCCTGACAACGCGCCAACTGGCGCCGGGCAATCCACTGGCGATGCCGATAAAAGGCCCAGAGCTTCCAGTACAGTCCCCGGCCCGACAGGGCGATTAACTGATGCCGAAGCCGATGAATGGCCTGCCATTCGGTCTGGGGAGGTCCCTGCAACCAGGCCACCACTGGCAGGCCCGCCACCTGAAACTGCGCGCCCACGCCCAGAAACAACAGCACGTCGTAGGGATCTGTGCGATGCTGCTCAGCAAGCCGGTGGGCAATAGCCGCTACATGCCTTTGATAGATCCAGTCCTCGACGAGGCGCTCCAGCCCTCCCCGAAGCAGCGGGCGCCATCGGTCTCGCAATGCATGGAGCCGCTCCAGCAATACCCCCTCATATTGAAAGTTCGGCCAGCGCACCAGCCCTTCCGGCCGCCGCACAAAGTCGGCCTTGGCAAACAGATCCACCTGATGCCCCCGCCGCAGCAATTCCTCCAGGATCAGATAATTGGCCGAGGCCACACTCCCGGCGTGCTGTTCCACCAGCGCATAACAGGCAATCCGCATCAGCGATGTACTTTTTCTGATAACACTTCCTGTTCTGCCAGATCAATACCCAGCAGCTTACCAATAAAAGCGGCAAAGCGGGGCCGCAACACGTCGTAGCCAAACCGCCGGGCAAGCGGCAACGCCTTCGCCGCCCGTGCCTGCACTTCTTCACGACGTAATGCGTCCAACCAGGCAGCCAGCTTTCGATGAAAGGCCGGATCGGCCGGATGCCCCTCTGGCAATGCCCAGCCAGCAGGATAGACGTAGTCGTAAAAACCCGGAATCGGACTCATTGCAACAGGCAATCCAGTGGCCAAGTATTCCGGCAGCTTGGTCGTGAGCCGATAGCGGCCCAGTGCATCCAGCGTCTGCGTGATGAAGCCGATATCCATTACATTCAGTAGATCGACCACTTCGGCTTCGCCGACGCGTCCGGTAAAAACAACGCGGCGCCGCAGCCTTTCAGGCACGCGGGCTTCAAGCCGGGGGCGCCCATCGCCGTCCCCGACGATCAACACGGTTACGTCGTCTCGGCGCAGGTAGCGGAGCATTTCGACCAGTTCCAGCCCGTAACAGTAGCGTTGCCGGGACACCCATTTCAGACTACCCACCACGCCACAGATCAGGTGATCCGCCGGCAG
>JALSJJ010000082.1 GCA_026989375.1 Rhodothermus sp. | reverse complement strand
TGAAACCCCACCGCCATCGGCAACCGTTGCAACACCTGCCAGCGTTGCTGCGCCCGAGCGCCCAGCGCCTCCACCGACACGGCCTGCTCCTCAAAGAGCGCAACCGGTTGGCCCCAAAGCATCGCCGGGCTCAGCGCCAGCCAGAGCCCCCAGAGCAGGGGGTAAGACGTGTGCGTCTCATGGCTCCTTACACGCACTCACGTTCGGGCGCAGCGCCTCGATCACCCGGTAAGACGTGTGCGTCTCATGGCTCCTTACCGTTTCGGTTGGTGAAAGGTTTTGTTGCTCAACCGAGAACGGCAGGTGACGGAAGGGTCACCACATCGCCGTGGTTATGGTGAAAGAAAACACGAGGGAGTTAGTTTGTCAAGTCCTTGTTTGGTCTCCATGGGGTAGTAGGTCAGGCGTTTGTTTTGGTTGGGGGATCGTGTTGCTGTTGGTTATGGGTTGAGGGGGCAGGGTGGTTGGGTCCCCTCCCCCTGTCCCCCTCCCCAAAGGGGAGGGGGAACCTGATAAAAAACCGTTTCGCTTGTAGTTGTACCGTCACGCCACACTTCGCACGGCCGAGCCAGAAAATTTTGCTCCCCCTTGAGGGGGAGCTGTCCGAAGGACTGAGGGGGTGTCTGTTGAAAACAGCGTTGCCGTCAAAAACGGCTCGGCGGTTGGATCGGTGGGGATGGTTGGCCCCCACCCCTTCCTCCTCTCCAATGGGGAGGGGGAAGTCAAGAAAAGTGGTTTTGCTGACCATCCAGCGATTGGCCACCGTCGGTTCGATCTCGCAATCAGGAAAATGTGCCAGTCCCGAACGGTCCACCGATAGCGACGGCTTGTCGGTCCAATCTCGCCATCAGGAAAACGTGCTCCCCGGGGGTCGCCAAAGCTCAGGGCATGGCTTTTCCTCCGGATAAGCCTAAAAAAGCAATCCATCCGCATCATACCCCCTGCACAGTCACGACGATTTCGCGCTGACGGGGACGTACATCGCATTCCAGCAGTACGATCTGTTGCCAGGTGCCCAGTACGGGCTTTCCATCACGCACCGGCACGGTTACCGACGCCCCTATCAGCGTGGCTTGAAGATGCGCATGCGCGTTGCCGTCATGCCAGGTTTGTTCGTGCAGGTAGGATCGTCCAGGAGGAATCAGCCGATCCAGCACGGCAGGGAGGTCCCGTTGCAGACCCGGTTCGAACTCAATCGTTCCAATCGCAGCCGTGCTGCCCACGACATGCACATGGACCAGTCCTTGCGTCACCCCCGCGCGGGCCACAACAGCGGCCACCTCATCCGTAAGGTCCTGAAGATCCCCGTGTCCGCTCGTGCTCCGCCGAAGCGTCTCCTGATGCACCTTCATAATTTGCCCCGGTCTTGGCGCATTGTTCAGCGCACTTCCACTTCGTGTTGGCACTCTCTTCCGGCCACCGATCACCTGAAAAAGCCAGCCGCGCGTTACAAAGCAATGGACTGATTGTTCATTTACGTTGGACTACACAAATTAGCTCAAATCGCTTAATCGATGCCAGATGCCACCACTAATTCGGGCCTTTCCGGACGATCCGGCTGAAGGAGCACGAAACAGCCTGCTCGACCGCCCGCATTCCGGCGATCGTCTCCGGATTCTCCGCGGTCATCAGCTTCGGCGAATCCTTCCCAGGGACAAAAACGTAATGGAAAGCGTTGTAACGTCAGTGTTTGATGTGTTACTACAATGTCGGTCGAAAAAAATTTTGGAATGCGGCTGGCGCCCCATGAACGTCGTCAGATAGAACGGCTGGCCAAGCTGCGGGCAACCACCATGAAAGCAGCCGTACTTGAGGCCGTGCAGCGCCGGCTGGAAGAGCTTGAGGCAGAAGCCCAACCGCCGGTGCCGCAAGGCCGCCTGAAAGATGCCCAGCACCTTATCGGCTGTTTTGAAGGTCCGGAAACGCTGTCCAGCGATCCCCAATACATGGAGGGATACGGTACCTCATGAGTGTTTCGGCCTACATACTGGATACGGGACCGCTGGTAGCGCTACTGAACCGACGTGACCGGTATCACGCCTGGGCCGTCCGGACGGTAGACGCACTGGAAGCACCGCTGATCACCTGCGAGCCGGTCGTATCGGAGGCCTGGTTTCTGATCAGGCGTGGCGGCGGTAATCCGTTTCGACTTCTGGAGTTAATGCGGGTGCTTGAGGTGCACGTAGCGCCTGCGTAGAGCTTCCGTATGGAAGCATTACTCCGACGGTATGCAGATCGTATCAGTGTAGCGGATGCCGCCTTGCTGGCCCTGGTGGAAGCAGAAAAGGGTCGCGTTATCGTTACAACCGATCGGGAGGACTTTACGGTTTACCGAATCCACAGGCGGCAGGTCGTCCCGACCCTTATGCCCCCTGCGTAGACGGGAAAGCCATAAAAAGTATGGCGCTTCGCTTCGCCCCTTCAAAACAGGAAAGGCCGGTCCCTCAATGTGCCACGCTGTTCAAATGTGATAATGCGCGATCGCAGCCGTGCTGCCCACGACATGCACATGGACCAGCCCTTGCGTCACCCCCGCGCGGGCCACAACAGCGGCCACCTCATCCGTAAGGTCCTGAAGATCCCCGTGTCCGCTCGTGCTCCGCCGAAGCGTCTCCTGAGGCACGTTCATGACCATTGGAGGTGGAGGGCCCGGCAGTGGCAGACAGTTCGCCCCAGTCCCACCGATTGAGCATTGCGCGATAGGCGTGGGCGGTCAGGTCGTGCTGCAGCGGCGTGATTGAGACATAGCCCTGTTCGACCGCTTCCAGGTCCGTATCGTCGCCGTCGTCCAGGTTCACAAAACGGCCGGTAAGCCAGTAGTAGGGCTGGTTATAGGGGTCCCGACGTTCGGCAAAGCTCTCTTCCCAGCGGGAGCGGGCCTGTCGGGTGATGGCAATGCCCTTGATGGCTTCGAGCGGCAGGTCCGGGATGTTCACGTTGAGGAGAATGCCGGGCGGCAGGCCATGGGTCAGCACGGTACGGGCAATTCGTTGCGCGTAGTGTGCTGCCGCGTGGTAGTCCTGCGCCTCCCAGTTGCAGAGCGAAAAGGCAATCGCGTCGATGCCCAGAATAGCTGCCTCGGTTGCTGCACTGACCGTGCCCGAATAGATTACATTGACAGCCGTGTTTGGCCCTCGATTGATGCCACTGACCACCAGATCGGGACGTCGAGGCAGTAGCTGGTTGACAGCCAGCTTGACACAGTCGGCCGGGGTACCCGAGACCGCGTAGGCTGGCACTTCTCCCGAAGGCACGGTAAACGACCAGGGATAAGCCCGTACTGGATCGCGCACGGTAATGGCGTGTCCGACGGCGCTCTGTTCGGTGGCCGGGGCCACCACATAGACCTCACCCAGCGCGTCCATGGCAGCTGCCAGGGCGGCAATTCCCGGTGCATTAATACCATCGTCGTTACAGACCAGAATCAGCGGTCGGCGATCAGGTTCTGCAGGCATAGGAGCATGCATCGGTTAATAGCTTTCTTCCGGCGTAGGAAACGTACGGTGTCGCACGTCCTGCACGTAATGTTGTACAGCCTCCGTAATGGTTTCGGCCAGTCGAGCATAGCGACGCACAAAGCGCGGATTAAAGTCGGTGGTCAACCCAAGCATATCGTGCAAGACAAGGATCTGCCCGTCGCAGTCCACCCCGGCACCGATGCCGATGGTCGGAATTCGCAGCGAGGCCGTCACCTCACGAGCCAGCGCAGCCGGGATCTTTTCCAGCACGATCGCAAAACAGCCCGCTGTCTCCAGCAGCTTCGCATCCCGCCGCAACTGTTCGGCCTCGGTGGGATCCTGTGCCCGTACTTTGTAGGTCCCGAAGCGGTAGATGCTCTGGGGAGTCAGTCCCAGGTGTCCCATGACCGGGATCCCCGCTGTAACGATGCGTTCTACGGCTTCCAGGATGGGCTGTCCACCTTCCAGTTTGACGGCGTGGGCGCCCGCTTCTTTCATGACCCGGATGGCTGAGGCCAGGGCTTCATTGGGATTCCCCTGGTAGGATCCGAAGGGCAGATCGACCACGACCAGCGCTCGCCGCACGGCCCGCACCACACACTGGGCATGGTAGATCATCTGGTCCAGCGTAATGGGCAGCGTCGTCTCGTGACCGGCCATCACGTTCGAGGCCGAGTCGCCGACCAGGATCACGTCGATGCCAGCCGCATCCAGAATGCGTGCCAGCGTGTAGTCGTAAGCAGTCAGTGCCGCAATCGGGATGCGGGCCGCTTTCATTTCCTGCAGCGTCTGAGTGGTCACCCGTCGCGCGTTGACCACCACGGAAGGCGGGACCGTCTGGGTGCTCATGTCGAACTCGAAATCAAGTGGGCAGAGGGTAGCAGAGGCTCTATTCCAACGAAAAAGCGGGCGCCTGGCTCCGACGCCCGCTGTAAAAACCATCCAGGGGCTCAGCTCTTAGTCCTGTTGGATTGCCGTGGTATCTTCCGGCACTTCAATACCCAGACGTCGGGCTACTTCCCGCGTAATGTCCACCACCCGCCCTTCCTTAACGTAGAGCAGCGCCTGTGCCCGCAACACAACGTCCAGGTTCTGTTCCTGGGCCACCTGGTCGATCACCTGCTGCACCCGCTCCAGCAACGGCTGCATTAACTCAGCCTCACGCTGAGCCAGCTGCTGTTGCCGACGCGCGGAAGCCTCCTGAATCTCCTGCTGAAGCTGCAACAGTTCCTGCTCACGCTCCTGACGCCGCTGTTCGGAAAGCAAAGCCCGCTGGCGCTGATACCGTTCCAGTTTCTGCTGGTATTCGTTGAACATCTCCTGCAGCTCCGTCTGACTCTCCTGCGCTTCTTTTTGGAGCTGCTGCTGAATATCTCGATACTCCTTCATGTTGACAATGATGACCTCGGGGTCTGTATACCCGATGCGCATGGGTTGCGCCAGACTGATCTCGGCTTGCAGCAGGCCTCCTATAAAGACGGCGCCCATCAGCGCCCGCAGTGCAATACGACGAGTGCGCATTGTAACAATCCCTGTTAGTTGATGCTCAATTTTGCGACCCGACATTTACGTTAAGCTCGGCGAGAACCCGATCGCTCAGGTCATGTTCCGGGGGAGCGTACAGCAACAGGGGGGCTGCCGCTTTGTCCAGCACATAATCGTACCCTTCCTCGCGCGCCACGTTCTCAATGGCTTCCAGGATCCGTTCCTGGAGAGGACGCAACAACGTCTCTTGTTGCCGGAACAGTTCGCCCTCCGGTCCAAAGTACTGTTGCCGCAACCGGTCCAACTCTGCTTCTGCGCGAGCAATTTCCTCGCGCCGACGTTGCCGTTCTTCCGGCGTGTAGAGCAACTCCCGCGCCTGGTACTCTTCAAACATACGATCGATCTCCTGGCGTCGCTGTTCAAGTTCAGCCTGCCAGTCGCGGACCATCTGATCCAGACGCTGTTGCACAGCCTGGTACTCGGGTAACTTGCTTAAAATATACTCGGTATCTACATAGCCAATGCGATGCTGCGCCTGCGCCCCGCCTGCCAGCCATAGCACACCCAGCAGCAGGATCTTTAGTTTTTGTGGCATGGGTAAACGTCCGATTAGTTGTTGAAGCCCTGTCCCAGCGAGAACTGGAAGTACCAGCGCCGCGATCCGTCGTGTCCTTGCGTTGGAATGGGCTGAAACTCGTCAAAATTATAGCCATAGACCAGCTCCACCATGCCCAGGATGGGCAGGAAAAGGCGTACGCCAAAGCCTGCTGAACGGAAAAGTTGCGCCGGGTTATAGGTAGCAAATCGATCCCAGGTATTGGCCGCATCCATAAACAGATAAGGAGCGGCCTGCAGTTGCGGACTCTGCACGGCCAGCCAGCGCAGTTCTGAGGTGTACTTGTTCAGGATACGGCCGCCAATGGGCTCGTTGTTCAGCCGGGGGCCGAGCACACCCAGAGGATAGCCGCGCATGTAGACGATATCCTTGCCATAGTAGCCAAAGGCGCCCTGCGTGTCGAAGGGGGACCCTCCCACAATAAACCGTTGAAAGACCACGGGGTCGCCCGTAATGGATCCGATAAAGCCAAACTCGGTACCGAATCCCAGGGATATCTTTGGAAAGAGCGGGACATTCCAGTTCGTCTTCAGCCGCCATTTGTGGTACTGTACAAAGTCCCCAAACGGCAGTGCCACATCAAGCGATAACCGCACCAGCGAACCGGCTGTTGGAAATAGCGGATTGTCGAGCGAGTTGCGGGTCAGTCCGGCCCGCAGCGTGATTTCCCTGCTCACGCCTCGGGGCAATGTGGTGGTGAAGTTATTGTTTTCAAAGTACTGAAAGCCTAAGCCGAGCGAGCCCGTAAAATAGTCGTCGGGCCATTTCAGTCGGCGTTCGTAAAAGACGCGACTGGTAAAGGTGGTCAGATCCCCTATGTTGTTAAAGAAGGGATAGTCGCTAAAGCGGGTATAGTCCAGTGCAAAACCGACCGGATTGGGCCGTCCCCGAAACCAGGGCTCCGTAAACGACAGTCCATAGCTTTGATAGTAGGTGCCATTCGTCTGGATACTCAGGGAAAGCTGCTGGCCATCACCGGCAGGCAGCGGCCGCCACGCCTTCCCGTTAAACAGATTTTGCGCCGAGAAATTGTTCAGCGTAAAGCGCAACATGAGAATCAGCCCGAGCTGCCCCCACGTGCCTGAAAGCTCGAGCTGGTCGCTCCCTACCTCTTCGACCTTATAGGTCAGATCCACCGTCTTTTTCTCTGGATTGACCTGCACCTCAGGGCCTGCAGCCAGTGCCTCCTGATTGAAGTAGTTGAGCTGTGCCAGGCGTCGGATTGATTCCTGAATGGCATCGCGACTAAAGGTTTGGCCCGGGATCGTGTACAGCTCGCGCCGGATCACGTGCTCTTTCGTCTTCGTATTGCCTGTAATGTTAATGGTCCCAAACTCGAAGACGTCGCCTTCATACACGTCGAAATAAAGATCCAGCGAATCGCGTCCTACCACGCGAATTCTCGGCTCAGCCCGGAAGAGCATGTATCCTCGATTCATATACAGGCTGGAGACATCCGTGCTGTGCCGGTTTCCGTAGAGATTTTCTTCCAGCTTTTTTCGATTGAACGGATCCCCTTTTTTGATGCCCAACGCTTCGGTTAGCACCTCATCTGGAAAGACGGTGTTACCCTCCCATTCGATACGGCGCACATAGTAACGTGGGCCTTCATGCACGGTAATCTTAACGATCAGCTCTGGATCTTTGGTGTTTTCGGCCAGATAGACGGTGTCGTGTACAATTCGGGCGTCATAGAATCCCTTTTCGTTGTAGTAATCAATGATGGCTTGCAGGTCTTCTTCGAATTTGTCCGGGTCGAAACGGGCTTTGCGCCAGAAGCGCCACCAGCTTTTCTGCTTGGTATGTTTCATTCTGCCCCGGAGCTTCCTGTCGGAGATCTGTTCATTGCCCTCAAAAATGATCTGACCGATTTTGACTTTTTCGCCTCGCGCTACTTCGAAGTGCAGGATCACCTCTCCCCTGTCGTTCTCTTCGCGATGCGTGCGCACTTGAGCCAGCAGGTATCCTTTTTCTTTCAGGTACTCCCGGATGATCTGCTCGGCGCGTTCGATGTCGGTCGGGCGCACCCGGGCTCCTCGAAACAGTGGCAACCGTTTGCGCAGTTCTTTCCGGTCGCCTTTTTTTAGCCCGGAGAATGTGTAATCGGCCAGCCGGGGTTCTTCCTGGACCCGGATGGTCAGGTAGACCGCCTCGCTTTCTCGCCGTTGCTCTATGATCTGCACCTGCGAAAACAGCCCCAGCCGGTAGATGCCGCGAATTGCCTCGGCCAGCGCTGGATCGCCCGGCAATGCAAGCTCCTGGCCAATACGCAACCCGCTGGCCTGCCGCACAATATCTCTGGTGCTTTCTTCCCGGACGCCTTCAATCTCCAACCCCTGCAGTACAACGCGGCTGACCCCGTTCGGCGTAAACGTCTGCGCCCGGGCTACGCCCAGCGTCAGCAGCAGTCCACTGCACACCCACACCACCAGCCGTTTCATCTGTGGTATGCCTCGCGTTTTTGTGTCTGCGTAGTGCTTCTGGCCTGTTAACGTTTTAACCGATGCCATTCGTATCTGAGGTATAAATTCGGCCAAACCGGCGCTCACGGTTCTGGTAGCTGCGGATGGCCTCGTACAGTTGCCGCCGCCGAAAGGCGGGCCAGTAGATATCCGTGATGTAAAGTTCGGTGTAAGCAATCTGCCAGAGCAGAAAGTTGGAGACGCGAAACTCGCCGCCTGTTCGAATCAGCAGATCCGGATCAGGCAGTCCAGCACTGGGCAGGGCAGCGGCAAAGGTAGCTTCGTCGATTTCCTCGGGCCGTAGCCTGCCTTCCTGCACCTGGCGTGCCAGCGCCTGCACAGCTTGGAGAATCTCCCAGCGTCCGCTGTAAGACAGGGCTAACGTCAGCACCAGACGTTTGTTTTTTGCCGTCTCTTGGATGGCCTGTTTTAGCTCGTCTTGACATATCGGGGGCAACTGCATCATGTCGCCGATCACACGTAGCTGCACGCCATTTTCCAGCAGGGCTTTTTTCTCCCGGCGAATTGTCTTCACCAGAAGCTGCATCAGGGCATTGACCTCAGAAGCCGGCCGCTGCCAGTTCTCGGTACTGAACGTATAGAGCGTCAGGTAGGGAATGCCGAGCTGAGCACAGGCTTCCGTGATATCACGTACCGATGCAACGCCCTCGTAGTGACCTACCACCCGCCGTTTGCCCTGCTGTTGTGCCCAGCGACCGTTTCCATCCATGATAATCGCAATATGGGTAGGCAATGGCCCCCGCTGCCGAAGCTCCTCCTGGAGGGCTCGGTCTTCCTCAGTCTGCACGTTGCCTGTAATGGTCACCGCCTCGGCTGTGTTAGCAGTACTGCGCACTGCGCTGTCCAGGTCAGGTCCTCAGGTTAAACCCCTTATAACCGCAATAGATCGTTCAGGATAACAAATGCCATAAAGGCGATCAGCAAAATCATGCCTACCTGCTGCAGGGCCAGACGTACCCGTACGGAAGGCTCTCGCCGCGCAATCGCTTCGTAAAGCAGAAACAGCAGGTGTCCGCCATCCAGCGCAGGCACCGGCAGGATATTCACGATGGCCAGCGTAATGGACAGCAACGCGACAATATTCCAGAAGGCACGGGCGCCTGCTTCAGCGGCTTCTTTGGTGACTTTGGCTATCATGATTGGCCCCCCCACATTCTCCCGAAAGCTTTCCTGGCCGGTCACCATGCGACGCAGGCTGGTCAGAATCACACGCGTATGCGTCCAGGTCTCCTTGACACCGGCCAGGAGGGCCGATCCAATCCCATAGTGCACCTGCTGCACGCCAAAGTATTCCATTAACAGTTGGGGGGTGGGGGCGGCAATGCCCAGGTAGTAACGATCGGCCTCCGGATCATAATACGGTCGGATCGTCGCTTCATAGATTACTCCGTCGGACCGGCGCGCCACTTCGACGGCCCCCTCAGGCACCACCGTGCTGGTATCGGGCCGCAGCCAGCGGATGCGCATGGGCTGGCCTCCCCGCTGCTGGACGATTTCGACCAGTTCGTTCCAGAAGCCAATAGCTACGGTGTCGATGGCCAGAATGCGGTCGCCCGTCTGCAGGCCGGCTCGGGCTGCAGGCGCCCCCTCCAGCACACCCCCTACCAGCGGCGGATCCACCGAGATGCCCAGCAATCCGCCTCGGCGGCTGAGCTGTGTCATCAGGTCTGGTGGACCGGTAAACGTCAGCGTGTCGCCGCCTCGCACCACCGTGATCGTGAATGGATTGGCCAGCAGCGCTTCCAGATTACGCAGATCTCCATAGCGTACCAGGGGCCGTCCATTTACGGCTACAATGCGGTCGCCCGTGCGCAGTCCCATTTCGTAGGCCAGCGAACCTTCGGCCACATAAACCGCCCGCACATTCTCGGCGGGAATGTACAGCTCGCCATAGGCCAGCTTGAGCCCGGCAAAAATGAAGATGGCCAGCAAGACGTTAAAGAGCACTCCGCCTGAAATGACCAGCATGCGCTGCCAGAGGGGCTTGGCCCGGAACTCCCAGGGCTCTGGAGGACGATGGACAAAGTCGGTATCCAGATTTTCGTCGATCAGACCGGCGATTTTCACATAGCCTCCCAGTGGCGTGGCCCCAATCACGTATTCTGTCTCACCGCGACGCCACCGAAAAATCTTCGGCGGAAATCCTATGGAAAACTTCTCCACCCGCATTCCAAAGAGCCGGGCAAACAGGAAATGGCCCATCTCGTGTGTGAACACGAGCACCATTATGGCCAGCACCACCCAGAAGACGTAAGTCAACAGATTCAGCACGCTCTCCATACCAGCATTTGCTGAAAGGGCCGTAAAATCAGGGATCGCCCGCCTTCAATGGGCTGCCACACCGGAGAGTTCCAGCACATATTGCCGTGCCCGAAGGTCTGCGTCCTGCAGATGTTCGTAGGAGGGTACGCTGTCGGGTTCACTCAGGTGTTCCAAAGCCGTCTCGACCAGACGGGCTATGTCGGTAAACCGAATCTGTTCCTGAAGAAAAAGCTGCACGGCCTGTTCGTTTGCAGCGTTGAGTACAGCCGGTGCGGTTCCGCCCCGACGCAGCGCCTCATAGGCCAGCAGCAGGCAGGGGAAGCGGGCCGGGTCAGGTGCTTCAAAGTCCAACTGGCCCAGTTGCACCCAGTCGATGCGCTCGTGAGGGGCTTCCCAGCGTTCGGGATAGCTGAGCGCGTACTGGATAGGCAGTCGCATGTCCGGGATGCCAAGCTGGGCTTTGGTCGAGCCATCAACAAACGTTACCATAGAATGAATGATCGACTGGGGATGCACCAGCACCTGAATTCGATCGGCCGGCAGATCAAACAACCAGTGGGCCTCGATGACTTCCAGCCCTTTGTTCATCATGGTGGCCGAATCGATGGTTACCTTGGCTCCCATCGACCAGTTCGGATGGCATAGGGCTTCGTCCGGCGTGATACGGTCAAACGTTTCCAGCGGCCGCGTGCGAAATGGCCCACCGGATGCCGTTAAGATCAGCGTTTCTACTGCCGATGATGCCTCCCCAACCAGACACTGAAAGATAGCCGAATGCTCGCTATCGATCGGGATCAGCCGACCACCGTGACGTTGCAATGTTTCACGTACCAGAGCGCCGCCAGCCACCAGCGTCTCTTTGTTGGCCAGGGCTACCTGCTTGCCCGCTTTCAGCGCAGCCAGCACCGGCCGCAATCCAGCAAAACCAACCAGCGCCGCTACCACCACGTCCACATCGGGTCGCTGCACACAGGCACACAACCCCTCCTCCCCCTGAAGCACGGCGATACCGGTACCACAAAGCGCTTCCTGAAGCTGTCGATACCCTTCCGTATCTTCGATCACCACACAGGCAGGACGAAATTCCAGGGCCTGCTGCAGAAGACGGGCTACGTTACGGCGGGCGGTGAGCACCTGGACCGTCAGCCGATCCGGAAAAAGGCGCACAATGTCGAGCGTCTGCGTACCGATCGATCCCGTCGCACCCAGCACAGCTAACCGACGGGGAGAGGCGGTATCGGCAATTTCCTGCATAGACGATCAGTTCGTTGGAAACGAATCAAGCTGCTTTCTGTACGACGAAGGGTTGCGTTTTGCTTCCAGCCGGCCAACTTGCCACTTATGCACCGCTGCATAACATACCTGTCGATAGCGTTCCTGTTTATCTGGGCCGCTATAGCGCAGGCCCAGATACCCGATAGCCTGCTCATGGTGCGCTATCGGACCGCCGAACAGTTCCTTCGAAGCGGGCAGTACACGCAGGCCTTACCGCTACTGGAATCGCTCTACCAGGAACGCCCCGATGTGTATGTCTTCTACGATCGGCTCAAGCAAGTCTACGAAAATCTCAAACGCTACGACGACGCCCTGCGCCTGATTGAAACCCGCTTGCGTGAAGACGCACCGAACCCGGCTTTGCTGGCCGAAAAAGGCCGCTTGCTTTACCTGAAAGGCGACGAAGCAGCAGCCGAAGCAGCCTGGGAAGCAGCGATTCGGACGGCTCCCCACCAGAGCGGCACGTACCGGGTGGTCTACCAGACCCTCCTTGAACTGCGTCGCTTCGACGAAGCCATTCAGGTGCTGGAGCGAGCGCGACGCACGCTGTCCAATCCGTCCATCTTTCTGCTGGATCTGGCCTATCTCTACAGCCTGAATGGCCGCTACGAAGAGGCCATGGAAGCCTATCGACAGTTTCTCCTGCAGGATCCGCGTCGCCTCGGTTTTGTGCAGACGCGCCTGGAGCCGTTCATGGACGAGCCCGTTGTGCGCAAAGCCGGCATTGCGGTCTTCGAGCGAGCGGTCCGCCGCGAGCCGCTGAACTTCGCCTTTCGCCAGATGCTGGCCTGGCTCTACCTGCGCAACGGCGATTATGCCCGCGCTCTGAATGTCTACCGTGCCCTGGATCGACTGCAGCAGACCCAAGGACAGCTCCTGCTCCAGTTCGCTCTTCAGGCCCGCGACGCCGGGGCGCTTGAAGTGGCGCGTACTGCCCTGCAGGATATCCTGCAACAACCCAACACCGCCATTCATCCTGAAGCACGCTATGAGCTGGGACGACTCTATGAAGAACAAGCACGCAGCGGCGACACGACAGCCGCCCAGGCTGCCCGAAAAATGTATCGAAGCTTCCTGACAGCTTTTCCTGGCCATCCGCTCGTTCCGGACGTCCTCTATCGGCTGGCCCGTCTGGAGCTGGACGTCCTGCACCATCCGCAGACGGCCGATTCCCTGCTGACCGTGCTCCTTAACCGATACGGCGATCATGAGACGGCCTGGCAGGCACGCTTTGATCAGGGACGACTGGCGTTACAGACCGGGGATCCAGGCGCAGCCCGCCTGGCTTTCCTGCGTTTACTTGACCGTCGTCCCACCGGCCCCCTGGCCGAGGCCGCCCGCTACCAGCTCGCCCTGCTTGACTTCTATGATGGTGCTTTTGAAGCCGCGTTGGCCCAGCTCGACATCCTCGCCGAAGACGCTGCCTCTGATGTGGCCAACGACGCGCTGACACTCCGACTGCTCATCCAGGAAAACCGGGGACCCGACTCACTCGACACCCCCCTGCGCCGCTACGCTTATGCCCGCTTGCTGATGGCGCAGCATCAGTTAGAAGCAGCGCTCGATACGCTGGATGCCCTGCAACAGGATGCCGGCATGCATCCGATCGCCGACGAGGTAACCCTGCTGCGGGCGCGTCTGCTTCGACAACTGGGACGCCTCGATGAGGCGCTGGCCCTCCTGCTTGAGTTTCCCCTGCGTTATCCCAGCAGCCCACTGCGTGACCAGAGTCTCTACGAAGCTGCACGTATCCAGGAAGAAGACCTGCACGATCGTGCCGCTGCCCTCAGCACCTATACGCGCCTGCTGACAGAATTTCCTGGTTCTCCGTTGATTCCAGAAGTTCGTTCCCGTATTCGAACCCTTCGAGGAGAAGACGCCTGAATGCTATGCGACCCTGGATGCTCCTTCTGGGCTGGCTGCTGGCCGCTCCTGGCGCGGCCCAGCAGATCCTCATCCCTATGGATGCCTACCAGACGGACCACCTGAAAGCCTACGGCGTGGCTTACTGGGCCCTGACCCAGGGCGTCGATGTAGACTGGCTGTTGAACTACCGGGGCGGGGCCTTCCTGCTCCAGGATTTTCCCGGCCTGCAGGCAGAGCTGCGGATTCGCGGCGTCGCCTTTGAAGTGATCGACGACGCCACAGCGGCCCGCATCCTGGCCGACGTTGAGGCTGAAGACCGTAATACAGCCGTCGTTCGCCTTGAAAAAGCGCCCCGCATTGCTGTCTACGCCCCACCTTATACCCAACCCTGGGACGATGCTGTCTTGCTGGCGCTCACCTATGCCGAAGTGCCTTACGATCAGATCTACGACGACGAAGTCCTCAGAGGCGAACTGGAACAGTACGACTGGCTGCACCTGCACCATGAAGACTTTACCGGACAGTTTGGCAAATTCATCCAATACCGCCACATGCCCTGGTACGTCGAACAACAACGCCAGCAGGAGACCACAGCCCGCAAATACGGCTTTCGCAAGGTGAGCCAGCTCAAACTGGCCGTTGCCCGGGCCATCCGCGAGTACGTCCGTCAGGGTGGCTTCCTCTTCGCCATGTGCTCTGGCACCGACACCTTTGACATCGCACTGGCCGCACACCACACCGACATCGTACCGGCCGAGTACGACGGCGATCCCATCGACCCTGATGCCCTCCAGAAGCTTGACTACAGCCAGACGCTGGCCTTCACCAACTTCACACCCGTCTTCAATCCTTACGAATACGAGCATTCCGACATCGACGTCGGCCCCCCACCTCCCCAACTCCGCGATCCGGCACTCGACTACTTCACGCTACACGAATTCAGCGCCAAATGGGATCCGGTCCCTACCATGCTCACGCAAAACCATGTGGCTACGATCAAAGGCTTTATCGGTCAGACCACAGCGTTTCGGAAAAGCCTTATCAAACCCGAAGTGGTTATTCTGGCCGAAGCGCCCGGCCGCGATGCGGTCAAGTATCTGTATGGGCCATTCGGCAGAGGCTTCTTCGCTTTCTATGCCGGTCACGATCCGGAAGACTACCAGCACTTTGTGGGCGATCCCCCGACCGACCTGAGCCTACACAAAAACTCCCCCGGATACCGGCTCATTCTAAACAACATTCTGTTTCCGGCTGCTCGTAAGCAGAAACGAAAGACCTGATGTTGCATTTTTCCGCGCCTTTCAAATGTCCCCCCTTGTGTAACAGGCACGGCCTTGCAGAACTTTGCACATCCCGACCATATACTCCCCAACGACCATGGAAGCGCGGCCAGTACGCCATTCACGCTGCGTGATGACGGAAATCGTCATCCCAAATGATCTAAACGGCCTGGGCAACCTGCTCGGGGGACGGCTGCTCCACTGGATGGACCTCTGTGCGGCCATCTCGGCCCAACGCCACACCAACCGTGTGTGCGTAACCGCCGCTGTCGACTTTGTAGAGTTTCGCTCGCCCATTCGTCAGGGTGAAATCGTCGTGCTCGAAAGCCAGGTCAACCGGGCCTTTCGTACGTCGATGGAAATCGAGGTAAACGTCTGGGCCGAAGATCCACGCACCCAGTCACGACGATTCTGCAACCGCGCTTTCTACACCTTCGTGGCTGTCGACGAAACAGGACGTCCGACCCCGATTCCGCCGGTTCAACCCGAAACGCCGGAAGAACAGGAACGCTACGAACAGGCAGCCCGCCGTCGAGAATTGCGGTTGTTGCTGTCGGGCCGTCTGCCTGCGGAAAAAGCCCGAAAACTTCAGGCCTCGCTTGCCGATCTGGCCGCCTCCGCCTCATCTTTTCCGGAACCCAACCCCTGAGACACGCCATGCGATGCCTGTTACCTGCCCTGCTATTTATCGGGATGCTTCCCGTGGAAGCACAGGCCCAATCATATGCCCACAGCCCACCAGGCCAGACTGGCCTGGGCGGTATCATCGGCACCCCCAGTGGCCTGTCCCTGAAAATCTATGGCACCGATCGTTCCTCGTTCACGGCCTATGACTTTCTGCTGGCCTACGACCTGGACCGTTTCTTCTTTTTCAGCCTGCACGGACTCTTTGAGCGCCCGCTTCCCGACTCGCCGCTGAACTACTTCTTCGGGCCAGGTGCCCTGCTGGGCGCGCGCGAACGTCCTCGCGACAACAACGAAATGGTACTGGGATTAAGCGTTAATTTTGGGATCAATTTCTTTACCGAACGTTTTGAAGTTTTCTTACAGGTAACGCCCCGCCTGCATCTGATTCCTGCCACCGAAGGTGACCTCGGAGGCGGTATAGGTCTGCGCTACTACTTTGGTAAGCGGCACGAAACCGACCGGTAGAACGAAACAGGGCGCTACGGGTATCCTTAGATTACACGACGATATACTCCTGCTGTCATGCTTTACCAGCGCATCCTGATCACCGGTGCCAACGGTCTGCTGGGCCAGGAGCTGGTGGCCCAGCTCAGCCAGCACGCCGAATACGACGTACTGGCGACGGCCCGGGATCCGGAACCTCGTTTCCAGGGTGGCTCGTGCGGCTACGTGCCCCTCGACATCACGGACGCGCAGGCCGTTCGTCGCATCTTTCAGGATTTTACGCCGACGGTGGTGATCAACTGCGCGGCGATGACCCAGGTGGACCGTTGCGAAATCGAAAAAGAAGCCTGCTGGCGCGTCAACGTCGAAGCTGTAGAAACCCTGGCCCGGTTGTGTCGGCAGTTCGGAACCCGCCTGATTCAGGTATCCACCGACTTTGTCTTTGACGGCGCGGCCGGCCCCTACCGCGAAACCGACCGTCCCCACCCGATCAACTTCTACGGCCGCTCGAAGCTGGCCAGCGAGAATGTGGTGCGCGAAGCCGGCATCGACCGCTGGGCCATCGCCCGCACCGTACTGGTTTATGGCACAGGTGAGCAGCTCAGCCGCTCCAATATTGCCCTCTGGGTCATCGAGCAGCTATCCCAGGGGCGACGCATCCGTATCGTTACCGACCAGTGGCGCACACCCACCTATGTGGGCGACCTGGCCGCCGGCATCGAGCGGATTGTCCGCTACAACAAACATGGCATTTACCATCTCTCCGGCCGCGAATTCCTGACGGTCTACGATTTTGCCTGTCTGATTGCCGACGTTTTTGACCTGGATCGTGCGCTGATTGAGCCGGTCGATAGCGCGACGCTGAACCAGGTGGCCCCCCGACCATCCCGCACCGGCTTCATCATTCTCAAAGCCGAAACCGAACTGGGCTACCGCCCCCGTTCAATCCCCGAAGCGCTCCGCCATTTAGGCCAACGGCTGGGCCTGCCGGTCACAATGCCCTGAAGCAGTCTGTAGTATCTTGGAAACGCCTATGTTGGATCTACAGCGCATCCGTCAGGAACCCGACCGCGTCCGCGAAGCTATCCGTACCAAAGGGATTGGTGATCCAGTCCTGGTTGACCGCGTGCTGGCCCTGGACGCCTCGCATCGCCAGACGCAGACTGAACTGCAGCAAAGCCGTCATCGCCTTAATACGCTGGCCCGACAGATCGGTCAGCTTATGCGCGCAGGGCGCCGCGATGAAGCCCAGACGCTCATCGAAGAAAACACCCAACTCAAGGAACGCATTAAATCGCTGGAAGCCCACGAACGCGCGCTGAGCGAACAACTCGAAGCCCTGCTGCTGGAGCTGCCCAACATCCCGCATCCGTCGGTGCCCGTCGGACGCGGTCCCACAGACAATGTGGTGCTGCACGAAGAAGGCTGCCCGCCCACGTTCGACTTTGAACCACTGCCACACTGGGAGCTGGCCGCTCGCCACGGACTGATCGACTTTGAACGCGGCGCCAAAGTAACGGGCAGTGGCTTTCCGTTTTATGTGAATCAAGGCGCCCGACTGCAACGCGCGCTCATTCAGTTCTTTCTGGATCTGGCCGTACAGCAGGGCGGCTACGTAGAAATGCAGCCTCCCCTGTTTGTCAATGCCGACAGTGCCCGCGGCACAGGCCAGCTTCCGGACAAGGAAGACCTGATGTACGTGATCGAGCGGGACGGCCTCTATCCCATTCCCACGGCCGAAGTACCGGTCACGAACTACTTCCGCGACGAGATCCTCGAAGAAAATCAGCTCCCGATCAAGTTCTGCGCTTACTCGCCCTGCTTCCGGCGTGAGGCCGGTTCCTACGGCAAAGATGTGCGTGGCCTGAACCGGCTGCACCAGTTCGATAAGGTGGAACTGGTGCAATTTGTCCATCCGGACACCAGCTACGAAGCGCTGGAGCAACTGCGGGAAGATGCGGAGCGGGCGCTCCGGCTACTGGGCCTGCCCTATCGTCGCGTGCTAATGTGTACAGCCGAGACGGGATTTGCGCAGGCCAAGAAGTACGACCTGGAGGTCTGGAGTCCGGGCCAGCAGCGCTGGTTAGAGGTGTCCTCCATCTCCAACTTCGAGGACTTTCAGGCGCGGCGCGCGCGCATCCGCTTCCGCCCGGCCCATGGTGGCAAGCCCCGTTTTGTGCACACGCTCAATGGAAGCGGCCTGGCCCTGCCTCGCGTGGTGGCGGCACTGCTGGAGCACTACCAGCAGGCGGACGGTTCTATTTTGATTCCCGAGGCTCTCCGCCCTTACACCGGCTTCGACCGGATCGGCTGAGCGTCAGTCGTCCGCCCGAAGAATCCGGTGATCGGGATCAACGATCGGCTCGGCTTCGAGCTCGCC
The DNA here is from genome assembly GCA_026989375.1 of Rhodothermus sp. Classification (GTDB taxonomy): domain Bacteria; phylum Bacteroidota; class Rhodothermia; order Rhodothermales; family Rhodothermaceae; genus Rhodothermus. Next base: position 4,025 of record JALSJJ010000082.1, on the reverse strand, counting down.
CAGTGGCACCACCGCCTCACCATTCGACATAGGAATGCGGCGGCGCGTGTCTCCGATCTGCACCTCGACGGGCATCGGAAACGGCAGGTCGTCCGGCGTCTCCCAGCGTAACACCAGTCGGTCCGGCTCACGGCGGACGATCAGCCGGGGCAGCTCGGCGCGGCGCACGTACACCTCGAAGAACCAGTCCAGCTCCTGTCCGGTTATCGCTTCGACCAGGGTTATAAAGTCGTCTGTCGTGGCAAATCGGCACTGGCGGCCGTCGGTAATCCGCTCCAGGGTTGGATCCGGATAGGCCATGCGGCGCAACGCCTGGAAGAATGCGCTATCGCCAACCAGATAGCGTAGCGTATGCAGTACCCAGGCTCCTTTGTAATAGATGTCATTGTCCGTTCGGCCGGTAGTGGGATCAGCGAAATACATCTCGGTCGTGGTCTTCGAGGTGCGGGGGGCAATGGGTCGCCGGTTGCGGATGGCCGGCCGATAGCGGTTCAGCTCTGCCTGATAGGCTTTCAAGCCAAAGCGCGCCTCCGCATAAAGCGCCTGCATGTAGGTGGCAAAGCCCTCGTGCAGCCAGAAGTCCTTCCAGTCGTATGCAGTCACCAGGTTGCCCCACCATTCATGGCCCAGTTCGTGATGGTGCAGCCAGTCGAAACCATAGGGACGATCCGAGAAGTCGCTTCCGTAGGCAATGATTGTCTGGTGCTCCATGCCCAGAAAAGGCGTCTGCGCGATCCCGTACTTGTCCGCGCGGAAGGGATACGGTCCCAGCAGGCGCTCATAGAAGGCCAGATGATCCAGAAACTCCGGCAGCATGCGGCGGGCGTCATTCTCTCGCTCGGGGAGTACCCAGAACGTTACCGGGATCGTATCGCCCGCCACACTGACGTAGATGGTATCGACGGTTCGGTAGGGCGCAATGTTCAGCGCAACGCCGTAGTTGTTGATGGGCGTCGAAACGAACCAGTGGTAGGTGCGCGTGCCATCGGCATGCGCTTCAACACGGCGAAGCCGGCCGTTGCTGGCCACTACGAGTGGCTCGGGCACGGTGATATGCAGGGCCATGGAGTCGGGCTCGTCGGAGGGGTGATCTTTGCAGGGCCACCAGAGATCGGCGCCCTCGCCCTGATTGGAGGTAGCGATCCAGGGCTGGCCGTCGGCCGTGCGCGCCCAGGTAAACCCGCCAATCCAGGGAGGATACGGCGCTTCTCGGGGAATGCCTCCGTAGTGCACGCGCAGCACAATACGTTCGCCCGGCTGGCGGGTATGTGTGAGGTGCGTCCAGATGCGCCCGTCTGCACGGTGCTCGAAAACACGCTGCACCCACTGGCCAGCCACCTGTTCTTCGACCTTCCGGACAGTCAGGGCCGTGTCGAGGTCCAGTACGAACCAGATAAGCGGCTGCACCACGCGCGCCTGCACCTCCAGCACGCCGTCGATGCGACGCGCCGCCGGATCGACGCGCAGCGCAAGGTCATAAAATGTGACGTCGTAAGCGGCCTGCTCAGGCAGCAGTGGCCCCCCGGAATGATTCGTAACCTGTCGGTCCAGCAGCCGCTGGGCACAGGCCGTCTGTAGCATCGACCACAACAGATAACAGCCGATTCCTGAGAGGAACAACCCCAGACGTTTCGACATAGGCGGCATGTTTAGCGGTTAGGCGGCATTCAGCCCCAGCCGGCGCTCCAGCGCTTCGCGGCGGCTACGGCTGACTTTCAGATGCACACCGTTTTTCAGGCGCACCGCATAGCGGCCGCCGGCTCCTCGGAGGAGCACCTCAATCTGATCAATCCGCACAATGGCCGATCGGTGGATCCGGATGAACTGCTCTGGATCCAGCCGTTCTTCAAGCGTCTGCATCTGCTCGCGGATCACGTACACCTGATCGCCCACGTGGAGCTCGGCATAGGGGCCACTGGCCGTAATATAATCGATCTGCTGAACCGGTATGACACGCACCTGCCCTCGCATTTCGACGGCAATGCGCTCCAGGTATTTTTTCGGGCGCGTCGTCAAACCAGAAACAGGCTCTTCTTCCAAGAGCTGAAGTAGCCGTTCTCGCAGGGCTTCGACCGCTCTGAGCTGCAGCAGATGCTTTGCACGCGCGAACGCCTGTTCGAAGCGTTCATCGTCGAAGGGTTTGAGCAGGTAATCGACCGCCGCCACTTCGAAGGCTTTCAGGGCATATTGATCGTAGGCCGTCACAAAGATCGTGACCGGCATGTGTTCGGGTCCGATTTCGCGCACGACCTCAAAGCCGGTCATACCGGGCATCTGCACATCCAGAAAGACCAGATCCGGCTGCCGGGTACGAATGGCCTTGACCGCTGCCCGTCCGCTGGCGGCCTCCCCCACAACCTGCACACCTTCTCGGCCTTCCAGTAGATCCAGCAGACGTTGCCGGGCCAGCGGCTCGTCGTCCACAATGAGCACCCGAAGCGGACGGTCAGTCATCGGCATGAGCAGTTACGCGCAGGTCGGCTTCGGTATGATAGGGAAGCTGGATGCAGACTTCCAGGCCCCCCTCCGGGGGTTCACGCAGCTCCAACCGGTAGGCCTCGCCATAGAGGCCCGCCAGGCGGGCCCGCGTATTTCGAAGCCCCAGGCCTTCCTGCCACTGGCCGTCTTCAGAAAGCCCCGGACCATTGTCGCGCACGCACAGACAGAGCCGATCTCCTTCCCGCCAGGCCCGTAACGTAATCCGTCCCACTGTCTCCAGCCGACTGACGCCGTGCTTTATAGCATTTTCCACAAGCGGCTGCAGGATCAGGTTGGGCACCAGGGCGTCCTGAACCGCCGGTTCAATCTCCTGCCGCACTTCCAGCCGGCCCTGAAAGCGAATCTGCTGGATGTCCAGGTAGCCCTCCAGAAAGCGCAGTTCCTGCGCCAGCGGCACTTCCTGCGCAGCGCTTTCGTCGAGCGTATAGCGTAGCAGTTCGCTCAGGCGCGCAATCATGTGGCGTACGCCTTTAGGATCTCGCTCGACCAGTGCAGAAATCGCATGTAACGTGTTGAAAAGAAAATGTGGATTGAGCTGCATACGAAGCGCCCGCAGTCGCGCTTCGGTCAGACGGGCCTGCAGATCGGCCGCCTGTGCCCGAAGCTGCGCGGCCTCCTGCTGGCGCTGCTGATAGCGAATAAAATAGTCCCGCGCAAAGCCTGCCGCCAGTACTGCAAAGTACGTAACCAGCTCGTTAATGAACCAGAAACGACGAATTCCCATCAACAGGTCAAAATTGATGACCCGCCGGCGGGCAAGCTTATACACAAAGAAATAGAGATAATCGACCCACACCTCCATGGCCAACGCCACGCCCAGCCCGATCAGTAGATGCAAAAGCAATCGCCCCAGCCACCGAGGACGATCGAAGGCCAGCTTTCGGCTAAGCCAGAAAATACCCGGCGTTAACAGTGCCCAGGTGTAGTATTCCGAAAAAATGTAAAGAACCTGCCGTTGCAGCAGAGAAGCGCCCCGATCGGCCCAGCGAGGATCCAGCAGCCGGCCCGTTACCACCAGCACCGCCAGAAACGTCCAGAAGGCCCAGATCACCAGCACCTCAACCCACGGCCGCCGGAACAGGCGGGCTGCCCCTTCCCTTGTTTGATGCCGCATGGCCATACACTCCAGACTGCCTGCATTGTTACTGAAACGCTCGCTGCTTTAAAAGGTCGCCGAAGCTGCATGGAGTGCACGCACGTGTCCATAGCCAGCACACTGCTGTCTCCAAAACATCATGCCCCCTCTCTCGGAAAGAAGCGCAGAAGAGGGAAGCTTTCAACCCTGCCGGCTTTTCCCTTACACCCAGCCAGAATCAGCAAGACACTTGACGGCCACTTGGAGCTCATAAACCCTTTTTCCTGGCAATCAGAAAAAAACACCCCCTCAGGCCTCCGGCCAGCTCCCCCTCAAGGGGGAGCAATCTTCTCTGGTTTGGCCGCGCGAAGTGTAGCATGATGGTGTAACTACCAAGCAAAACGGTTCTTACCAAGTCCCCCCTCCCTCCGGGGAGAGGGACAGGGGAGGG
>JALSJJ010000081.1:35000-76640 GCA_026989375.1 Rhodothermus sp. | reverse complement strand
GTGGTGTGTGGCGGCATCCACATGAGCGATATTCCGTCGTTTCCCTATCGGCTGCTCTGGGAAGAACGCGTCATTCGCTCGGTGGCCAACCTGACACGCCAGGACGGGGAGGAATTCTTGAAGCTCGCGCCTACCATTCCGGTGCGTACGGAGGTCACGTGCTTTCCACTGGAGGCCGCCAACGAGGCGCTGCGTCGGCTTCGTGAAGGGCAGCTGCAGGGAGCGGCTGTGCTGGTGATGGAGGCGCATCAGAGGAAGGTCTGAAGCGCCTGCAGGAGCAGGCGGCCGGCGATAAAGAGGGCCAGCAGGGCAAAAGCGCGGCGCAGGCCGGTGGTGCGAAGTCGGTGGGCGGTCTGCACGCCAAAGCGGGCGCTGAGGGTGGCGGGCACGGCCAGAAGCAGCCCGTGCAGCACGTCCACATGTCCCAGCGTGGGGATACCGGGCGAGGTAGCAGGTGCTGACAGGGCATAGCTCAGAATGCCCATCAGCGAGATGAGCACGATCGTGGCGCTGGAAGTTCCGACCGCCCGGTGCATGGGCAGCCCCAGCAGCCGGTGGTAAAGGGGGACCAGGATGATGCCGCCACCTACGCCAGCGGCGGCCGCCACCATGCCAGCCGCCGTGCCAGCGCCGGCCAGCACGGGCCACCGCAGGTGAAAGGTAGCAGCGACGCCAGGATTGCGTTCCTTACTGCGGAGCATGCGCAGGGCCACCCACAGCAGCACAAGTCCGAAAACCAGGCGAAAGGCTGTGCCATCGTACCAGGGTTGCGTGGTGACGTAGCGAGTGGTGAGTGTGATGGCCAGGGCGCTGAACAGACCGGCCCCCAGAGCAACGGCCGGCACAACGGCCTGCCGCCGATATTGAAACCAGGCGCTGCTCAGTGAGGCCAGCAGCGTGCAGAACAGGCTGGTTCCCAGCGTCAGGGGAGTGACGACGGAAGCAGGTACTCCGACGGCCTGAAAGTAAAAAAAGAGCACCGGGGCAAAGACAATTCCGCCTCCAATACCGACGAGGCCTGCCAGGAACCCCCCCAGCAGACCAATGCCCAGGAGCAGCAACAGATGGGTGAGGTGCATCAGTTCGGAGAGAGCAGGGCGGCGTAGGTCTGCGCGTCGCGAAGCAGGGCAGCGGCCCGTTGCACGACCGGGTCGTCGGCCAGCAGATACCGCATACGCGCTTCCGGGGGCAGGTAGCGGGCCAACAATTCCTGCCGGATCTGGCGGCGGAGCGCTTCGGCTTCGCGCTCAAAAGCTGCCTTTTTCGCGCGTTCCAGCGCGGAGCGAACCGTCTGTAGGGCCTCCAGCGCCTGCGTGTAGCGGGCTGCCTCCAGTTGCGTCTGCAGTGTGGCCAGGGTGTGCTCGGCCGCGATCTGGTAGTCAAAATGGCGGGCTTCCAGCCATGCCCGGAATTCCTGCAGGATGCGGTCGTCGACTTGGACGTCCGGGGTGGGCGGCTCTGGATGCTGGGCGACGTAATGGTTTGCAAAGAAGAAAAAGGCAGCCTGGCGGCGGAGAGCGGCCTCTAAAGGACCGGGTTCCGGAAGCGTCACCGTTACATCGGGTTCGATGCCGTGACCGTCGCGCACAATGCGCCCGTTGCGCGTGTAGAAGATGTTCCGCAGCGAGTCGGGTACAAGCCGGCCCTGCCCGTCGTGCCGGCTATAGTCGATGGCCTGAATGCTCCGTCCACTGGGCGTATAGTAGGCGGCGGTAGTCAGTTTGAGCGCTGTATTGTACGGAAGCGGACGGATGATCTGCACGAGTCCTTTGCCATAGGTATTCGTTCCCACAATCAGGCCACGGTCCAGGTCCTGAATGGCCCCGGCCACAATCTCGCTGGCCGAGGCGCTGAGTTCGTTGACGAGTACGACCAGCGGCAGATCCGGATACAGGGGAGCGGCCTCGTTGCGGTAAACCCGCGTGCGGTCCGGTGTGCGGCCCCGCGTTGAGACGATCGGTGCGCTCTGCGGCACAAACAGCCCGGCTACTTCGACGGCGGCTTCCAGCAGGCCACCGGGATTGTTCCGAAGATCGAGCACCAGGCCCCGGAGCGGGCCGGCTGCCTTGAGCTGCTCAATAGCGCGGCGTACTTCTTCGCCAGCGCCCAGGGCGAAGCGTTCCAGTCGGATGTAGCCCAGTCCTTCGGTTGTGTCGTCGTTCAGGAAGCCAGCGTAGGTGACGTTTTTGAGCTGCACCTCTTCCCGCGTCAGTACAAACTGCAGCGGCAACGGCTCCCCTTCGCGTTCGATGGTCAGGGTTACCGTGGTGCCTGGTTGGCCACGCAGCATCTGACGCACCGTTTTCAGCGAGAGACCATCGGTGGGCTGCCCATCGATGTGCGTGATGATGTCACCCGTTCGAATACCCTGGCGATAGCCGGCGGCGCCTTCGATAGGAGCCAGCACCGTGAGTCTGCCGTTGCGAATGCCCACATTCAGTCCGACGCCTCCATAACGTCCGCGCGTCAGCAGTTCAATCTCACCGCGGTCCGCCTCATCAAAAAACGTGGTGTATGGGTCCAGCTCAGCCAGCATGGCATCGATCCCCGTCCGCATGAGCTGGCCCGGATCAATGGGATCAATGTAATCGGTAACCAGCGTTTCGTACAGCGCACCAAAGATGCGGAAATGCTTCTGAAGGGCAAAGAAGGTGTCGTTATTCGGGAGGACAAGGCCAATGCTCAGCCCCGCCACCAGGACAAGTAACAGACGGAGCTTCCGACGTTTAGATGTAGCCATCTCTGGTAGGCAGTTAGTAGAGTGCACGGCGTAGCTCCTCTTCGCGCCGCCGACTCACAAAAGCTGCTATATGTATCGACAATTCATAGAGTAATAAAAGGGGAACCCCCACCAGCACCTGCGAAATCGGGTCAGGCGGAGTGAACAGAGCCCCCAGTATCAGGGCAATGACCAGCGCATATCGGCGTCCTTTCCGCAACGTGTCGCCTGTGATCAGGCCCATCTTGGCCAGAAAGTACACCACCACGGGAAGCTCGAAGAGCAGACCCACCCCGAAGGCCCACATGGTGATCATGTTGAAGTACTTTGTGATATCAAACTGGTTAAGGATTTGCTCAGAGATAGTATAGTTGGCAAAAAACTGCAGGGCCAGCGGGGTGATCACCAGGTAGCCAAAAAGTACACCGAGGATAAAGAAGCCTGTGGCGAAGACGGCGGCAAAGCGCATGCCCTGCTTTTCGTGGGGATACAGGCCGGGCTCGATAAACTTCCAGATCTGGTAGATAAGCACCGGCGAGCCGATAATGATGCCCACGAATAGGATCGTGCCAATATGAGCAAAGAACTGTCCGGTGATGGTGCGATTGAGCAACTCCAGGGGCTTGGCGTCCAGGCCAAAGATTCGGTACATGATAAAGCTGGGACGTGTAGGGCCCAGCAGGATATGGTCAATGATCCACTTGCTGAAAAAGCTGCTGAGGATTGTGGCTGCCAGTACGCCGGCCAGCCCTTTAATTAAGCGCCAGCGCAGCTCTTCCAGATGATCCAGAAACGACATTTCGGCCATATCCGTCTCCGCTGCCGATGGTGCGGGCGCGCCGTCTCCTTGCGCAGGGGGGAGCGGAGACGTGGTGGCCGGCGATGAACTACGTGCTCCAAACAGTTTCATGGTGGTCTCCAGCACAGACGCGCATCGAACCTACAGAGAGTCCGATGCACTTCGAGGTCCATCCCGCAAATTCAGATCCAACAGGGAATCGACCCAGAGTCCTTCGGCTTCCAGGCGTGCGCGGCCGTTACTCCAGGTAAAATTGAACAACGTCAATACGCCCTCTACCTGAAAGCCGTCGCTTCGTAGCAGCGCTATAGCACGGGCCGCACTTCGACCACTGTTGAGGATGTCGTCTACCAGCACTACGGGCTCTTCGCGGCTCAGGGGCCCCTCAACCAGCCGATGGCGGCCGTAAGGCTTGCGCTGTTCGCGGACGAATCCACCGCGCAGCTCCGGGGCCCCGGGGGGCGGTGGGGCCGAGAGAACAGCACAAACCAGGGCGTAGGCCCCGAACCCAAAGCCAGCGATCTGCCGTAGCCCGTGGGCACGTATCCGCTCGGCCAGCACACAGCCAACTTCGCGGAAGGTATTTCCTTCCAGCATCGGAATCCGGGTGTCCAGCAGCCAGCCGATGGGCTGGCCTCGCGGATCGGTGATAGGTTCCTGCTCGCGGCGCACCAGCGCGCGGGCATATAACCGACGCCCGAGATCAACCAGGTCGGCATAAACCGACGGACTCAGGGTACGCTCTGCCATTGCCGCCTTGTAGCAATTCTGGCCCTCAGGGGCCTGTCTTCAAAGACTTTGCCGCTCTGAAAAACCCCGAACAGCCCAGTGCGTTCCGCTTCAGGCGACCACAAAGTCGTACAGGGGGAATTGTCGGCATAGCGCCTCTACCTCCTGCCGGATCCGACGCCGCAGCGCTTCATCGCTCGGGTGCATGAGCACCTGATCGATCCAGTCCACGACCTGGCGAAATTCTTCTTCTTTGAACCCCCGGGTCGTCATGGCTGGCGTTCCGATGCGAATGCCGCTGGTAACAAAGGGGCTTTTGTCGTCATAGGGCACCATATTTTTGTTGACGGTGATGCCCGCCTCGCCCAGTAATGTTTCTGCTTCTTTGCCGGTCAACCCTTTGTTACGGAGGTCAATCAGGACCAGGTGATTATCGGTCCCTCCCGAAACCAGATGGTAGCCGCGTTCCAGGAAAGCCTCGGCCATGGCCTTGGCATTGCGCACGATCTGTTCGGCATAGGCTTTAAACTCGGGCTTGAGCGCCTCGCCGAAGGCTACAGCCTTCGCCGCAATCACATGCATCAGGGGCCCCCCCTGCGTGCCGGGAAAGACTGCCGAGTCGAGCAGTTCGCTCATTTTCTTGATGCGGCCACTCTTGGGCGCGGTAATCCCGAAGGGATTGTCGAAATCGCGGCCGATCAGAATCATGCCCCCCCGTGGCCCGCGAAGCGTCTTGTGCGTGGTAGTGGTGACGATGTGGGCATAGGGCATCGGATCGTTCAGCACTCCGGCCGCAATCAGGCCAGCCGTGTGGGCCATGTCCATCCACAGCAGGGCACCGACCTCGTCGGCGATCTCTCGGAAGGTTTTGTAGTCGAAATCACGCGGATAAGCACTGGCGCCAATAGAGATGAGCTTCGGCCGGATCTTGCGGGCTTTGTCCCGCACCTTGTCCATATCGATCCAACCGGCTCGGGGGCCGTCTTTCTCGACGCCGTAATACTCAGCGTGGTAAAGGATGCCAGAGAAGTTGACCGGGCTGCCGTGCGTCAGGTGGCCGCCGTGGGCCAGATCCAGCCCCAGAAATGTGTCGCCGGGTTTAAGCGTGGCCAGATACACGGCCGCGTTGGCCTGGGCGCCTGAATGGGGTTGGACGTTGACCCACTCGCAGCGAAAGAGCTTACGGGCACGCTCCCGGGCCAGCTCTTCCACAAGGTCTACGTACTCACAACCGCCGTAGTAGCGTTTGCCGGGCAGGCCCTCCGCATACTTGTTCGTCAGCGGCGAGCCCATGGCTTCCAGCACGGCCCGCGAGACAAAGTTCTCTGAAGCGATCAACTCCAACCCGTTGTTTTGGCGCTCGACTTCTTTCTGGATCGCCTGAAATACTTCCGGATCCTGCGTTTCCAGTACCGACATGGTTCGTCTCGGTGATGGTCCAGGGGCCCGCTGGCAAAATACGAAAAATACCGGGCCGGTTGGGGCAGCTTGTGCGAAAAGTTGCCTCAGCGTTTGGGACGCTCAATCAGGAAGAACTGTCCGCCAATGCCCAGAAAGCGCCAGTAGTCCCGCTCGCCGTCTTCGCCGTCGGGATCGACCGTATAGATGCTCCAGAAGTAGTAGTTGTCACGACGCGCAGCCTTTCGGGCCAGCACGGCCGCCAGTTCAGCTTCGGTTCCGGCAAAGGCATAACCGATGACTGAACCTTCCAGCTCTTGTTGTAAGTGTGCAGCTACTTGATTTTGCACGTATTCCTGAAAGGCCTGAGGCTTCGGATTGTACAGGTACAGCACACCGGCGACCATCAGCAACAACACCAGTCCAATCCGCATAGCCTCCTCAGGTTGGTGGTTGCAGTCGGGTCAGGGCATAGACGAGAATGTTCGTCCCCATGCGCAGCGCCGCCTCCCGCTTCTCTGGAGGATCGCCGTGCACCGAGGGGGCTTCCCAGCCGTCGCTGATGTTGGTTTCGTAAGTGTAGAAGACCACCAGTTGACCGTTGTGAAACAGGCCAAACCCCTGAGGGGGCTTGCCGTCGTGTTCGTGGATCTTGGGCAGTCCATTGGGAAAGTCGAAGTGAATGTGATAGATCGGATGGCTGAAGGGCAGTTCGACAAACTCCTGCTCCGGGAAGACTTTTTTCATCTCGCGGCGGATGTACGGATCGAGTCCGTAATCGTCGTCAATGTAGAGAAAGCCGCCATTTTCCAGATAGCGACGGAGTCGGCGGGCTTCATCGTCGGTAAGCACGATGTTGCCATGTCCGGTCAGAAATAGAAAAGGATAGTTGAAGATTCGATCACTGCTCAATTCGACCACATCGGCTTGAGGGGCTACGTCGATATTGGTGTGCGCACGCACGTAACTTAGGAGATTAGGCAGGGGCGATATGGCCTGATACCAATCGCCGCCACCTCCGTACTTGACCGCCGCAATGCGAAACGTATAGTCTTCCTGCGCCCGAAGGGAAGACGCCAGCCCAAGCGTGAGTCCCAGCAGCAGTAGCGCACGTTGCATGACAGCAATCAGGGTTTACGTTCAGAGTACCAACGCAGCGGTGTTGCCAAAGTTTGACGCTGGACTTTTTATGAGCGAACCTCGATCTTTTGCATTGGAGAGACTAACCGTTTGTTTTTAAAGCAAAAATGACGCCATGATGCGTGCGCGCAACGGGCTACGGCTATCAGGGATATTGCTGAGCACTCTTGCCTTCATACTGGTACCCATGCAGCCGGCGAGTGACCGAACGCCGCTGGTGGCGACGTTTTCGATTGTGGGGTATGATCCGGAAACTGGTGAGTTGGGAGTGGCGGTGCAGTCAAAATTTCCCAATGTGCGGCCGATCGTTCCGTGGGCCCGGGCAGGTGTTGGGGCCGTGGCCACGCAGAGTTTTGCCGAGTTGGACTATGCGCTGAAAGGGCTGGAGCTGATGGCCAACGGGGCCACCGCCGAGGAAGCCTTGCGCATCGTGCTCCGCGAAGATGAAGGGCGCCAGCTCCGGCAGGTGGGGATGGTGGATGCCCATGGAAATGCGGTCAGTTGGACGGGCACCGCATGTTTCCCGTGGGCAGGCGGACGCGTCGGCCAGCGCGCAGGGGAAGCTGTGGCCGCCATGCCCGGCCACGTGGTTACAGGGTACGGCTACACGGCACAGGGCAACATTCTGGTTTCAGAAGAAACCGTGGAGGCGATGGCGCGGGCTTTCGAAGAGACCGAAGGCCCGCTGGCCGAGCGCCTGCTGGCTGCCCTCAAGGCTGGCCAGGAAGCCGGAGGCGACCGGCGCGGCCAGCAAAGTGCCGCGTTGCTGGTCGTGCGCGAAGGAGCCGGCTACGATGGTCTCGATAACTACATTGACCTCTCTGTTTACGATCACCCCCGCCCTATTGACGAGCTGATCCGCTTGTACGAGCTGAATAAGCTGTATTTTTCACCTGGAAGGCCCGAAGATTTGATTCCGGTAACGCCAGAAATTGCCCGCGAGCTGCAGCAGATCTGGAGAGATCGGGGCTTCTACGACGGTCCGATCAACGGCGTGGTCGATACCACCTTCCAGCGTATCCTGATCGACTTTATGGGCTGGGAGAACTACGACATGCGCATCCCGGCCGTCGAGGCCGTGGACCTGACCGCCGGCGATACGCTGAAAATTGATCGCGTGATGCTGGAGCATATCCGGAAGGTTTATCGCGAGGGCCACTGGGTGCCTCGCCGCTGGTGAAAACCTGTGAAAGCAAAGGCTGGATACGCTACCGGTCGGTTGTGCTGCAGCCCGGTTCTGGCAAGGCCAACGCGCTACGATAGCGAAAGCGCGTGGAGGGATTGCTGCAGGATTTCGGCCGAGCGACGCAGGCCTTCCAGCTCATCCGGGGCCAGCTCGGGCAGCACGCGGCCTTCAATGCCCTGCAGGCCGATCACGCAGGGGAGGCTCAGGCACACGTCCTGGATGCCATATTCGCCGGTGAGGCGGACGCTCACCGGCAGTACGCTCTTTTCATCGTCCAGGATCGCTTCGACCAGACGTGCGATTACAACGCCGATGGCTGTGTTTGTGTAGCCCTTGCGGTCGATGATTTCATAGGCTGCCCGGCGGGCTTCTTCAAAGATCTGCTGCATACGTACCCGGTCGAACGGCCGGCCAAGCACGGTACGGTTCAAAATACGCTGGCCGCCAATGGCCACCTGACTCCAGATGGCGACCTCCGAATCGCCGTGCTCGCCCAGGATGTAGGCATGGACCGAGCGGGGATCCACGCCATAGTACTGACCCAACAGTGCTCGGAAACGGGCGGTGTCGAGCAACGTGCCTGTACCAATAATGTGCGCGGCCGGTCGCTGGCTGAGTTCCTGGGCCACATAGGTAAGGATGTCTACTGGATTCGTTGCTATAATCAGAATGGCATGGGGAGCATGGCGATCCAGCTCGCCGATAATTTCCCGAAAGACTTGGGCGTTGCGGTTGAGCAGCGCCAGACGGCTTTCGCCGGGACGCTGCGCCACCCCCGCACTGATAATCACGAGCTGCGCCTCTTTTAGATCAGGGTAGGTGCCTGCCCGCACGGTCATACTACCCACCAGGGACTGGCCGTGCATCAGGTCCATCGCCTCGCCTTCAGCGCGGCGCACGTCTTTGTCGATCAGGATCAGCTCACTGACCAATCCTTTGATGAACAACGCATAGGCAGCAGCCACGCCAACATGGCCGGTACCGACCACTCCAACAACGCGACGTTGCAGCATGGGGGATCACAGGGTGGGTTTGCCGGCAAGCACGCTACGGGTAAATTAGGCACAGAAGCGCGTGGTAAATGAAACGGTCCGGTTAAAGAACCGCTACCGAAACAAAAAACCGGCCCCTTCAAGGGGCCGGGATGGTATTTGCACGTTTAGGAAACCGGTACTTACTGCACTTGCAGATTGGTCCCGTAAACGGCGTTGATAGTGGCGGCTGCTTCCTGGGCTACCAGTCGATGTGCAGCGGCGCTGGGGTGCACGCCGTCGAGGCTAAAGTAAGGTCCAAAGGGCTCGTCAGCAGTTACATCTGGGAAGACCGGAATCTGCCCCTGACTTTTGAGCTCCAGGAGTTTCACATTCGGGTCTAAGTAGGCCCACCCCAGCCGGTCAGCTTGTTGCTGGATGAACGTATTGTATTGCTCGACGGTCTGGACAAGAGTACTTGTCTCTGTCGGAGAAAGCAGTCGGGGATCGTTTTCGCAGTCGAGCGTAACGGACTGGCCCTGCATCGCGGCGGCCAGCAGTTCGCCAAAGGCATACGAGAAGGGTACCAGGGTGGTGGCGCCTGTGGTGGCACAGTTATCGGCCACGTCAAAGGTTGGTGGAAAAGCGCCTGCCTGTTCGGCCTGCGCATAGGCAATGCCGGGCGAAAAATGTGGAATGACCGTCACGTTCGCCACGCCGATCAGGAGGCCGCCCTGCACGCCCATTGCCTGAAGTTCGTTCAACATCTGGGTGTAGCGCTGCTGGAAGGCATCGACCGGAGTGATGAGCGCTGTATTGCCGGCAATCGCCGCACCGAGCACGTCGTTGTTGCCAATCCAGACGGATACAAACGTGGGATGCGCTTCGGCAGCGGCCTCCAGCTGCGTACGGCCACCCAGGAGTAGCAGTGTTAGCGTGTTGGCCGAGGTGCCCTCACCCAGGTTCATGAGTACGTCGATCACCTTGGCACCGGGCACCGCCACATTGTTAATGATGCGTGGTGGTGGTACCTGTCGGTAGGCGCAGAAGTCGCCGGGCAATCCGCCCAGGCGCTCACCGGTGAGGAGGTTAACCAGCGGCGGCGGACAGCCTGGATTGCGCAGGAGGGGCAGATTGAAGGGGGTGCCCATGGCCTTGGCCAGCAACACAGGGTAGGCCTGTTGCTGTAGCGTAGCATTGATGCCACCGGATTGATAACCGGCCGTGATGCTGTTGCCGATGGCCACGTAGCGTGCGAACAGCGCTCCACCGGTAGGCTCCGGGGGCAACAGACCTTCATCCTGGCATCCGAGCGCCAGCAGAAGCAGGCCAAGCAGTGCCCAGCGAAGCGGTCGAAGCATCATATGCCAGCGATAGCGATTCATGGTTAATTGCTGTCAGGATGGTCCGAGATTAAAGCAGAACGCTAACGGTCACTGAGGCCACGTGGGCACTGATCTGATAAAGGCCGCTGTTGAGGGCCGGAGTTGGCTCGGTGCCTGGTGCCGGATCGACGACGCGACCGCGCCGGTCGTCTTGCCGCACGTACTGATAGGCTATGTCCAGCGTCACACCGTGGCCCAACCGCCAGCCGGTACCCAGCGTGACCAGATTGCGGTTAGCTTCGGGAAGCAGGGGGGTCACTGTTTTCGAGGGGGCTGCTCCCTGGGCATAGATGTAGCCCAGGCGCACTTCGAGGATTGAGCTGGCCTGGAAAAGCAGGCCGGTTCGAAGCGTGTACGTGTTGCGGTAGTCCTGAATCCGCACGATGGGGCTTCCCCCTTTAGGTTGGATGGTGAGCCGCTCGAAAGCGCTCCATCCGGTCCATTGATAGTCGAAGAGCAGCGTCAATTCGAGGGTAGCCTGCCAGCTAAAGCCTGCGGCAAACTGCGCCGGCATCGTGAGCTCAGTTTCGGCTTCACGGTCAGCCAGCGGTCCCTGTGGACCAAACAACCCCAGACTGGCCAGCACCACGTCAAGGGGTGTGCCGGCCGGGATCGTCTGGCCACTTAGTTCAACTTGTGCGGGAATCACGATCCCGGTCGCAAGCGGACTGAAGCGGATGGTGCCGGTGTAATTCAGCTTGATGGCGCTCAAATAGCGAAGTCCGATGCGGAAACGGTCGGTCACCTGGAAGAGCATACCGACGTGGCCGCCAAGCCCATAGGCCTCGTTGCTTTCCATCTTCACGTTTGCGAATGAGGTGCCGAGTGGAATGCCCAGTGCGGCAAAAGGCACACCGGGCAGTGCCTCCTGCTGGGCCAGGTCGAGCTGTTGCCAGAGTCCAATGGTACTGACCGCCAGGATCGGTCCGGCTCCCACCATTACGCGGGGGGAGAGCTGGTAGGCCAACGTTGGCTGCAGATAGGTGGTCTGCACACGGGTTCGATAGCTGACAAAGCTGCCCGCAAACGTCCGAGGCCATCGAATCTCCAGGCCATAAGGAGTATAGGCCCCGAACCCGACGGCCAGCTTTGGAGCAGCCTGAATGCCCGCAAACAGATGCGGCACCAGTACCGGCTGTTCATCCAGGCGCGTTTCTTGCTGGGTATAGTCATCGGTAAAGCTGCCTCGGCTCAGGTAGAGGGTGGCGCCAGAGGCGATGGCTCCCTGGGGTAAGAGCATCAGGCCAGCTGGATTGAGAGCGATGGCCGAACCATCTGCGCAGGGTTGGGCAACCCCGGTGCCTCCACGCCCGAGTGTACAGGTACCCGGCGGATTCAGCGAAAAGCCCTGCCCGAAGACCGGCAGGCTAAGCAGCAGGCTGCAAATTCCTGCAAGGAGACGCTTCCGATTCCATGGAAGCATAGGCCCTCTTGACGTGCGCATGATGTACTCAAGCCAGGTGAACGTTTGTTTAGTCCCAAAAATAAAAATTCCCATAAAGAATTCAATAGGGAAGGGCTGAATGGTGCAAATTTTAGGCTCATTGGTCGGGAGCTAAAAATCAACCGATGCGTAGTGTGGCGTCTTTGAATACACAGCTAACGCATACCAACAGGCAGATGCGAATTGGCATCGTCTACGATCTGTTTGACGACTATCCCTGGGAGGTCGGTGAACCTCCGGATGCTGACGCTGAAAACGAACCCCCGGAGACGGTCGATCTACTGGCGGCAGCCATTCGCCGGTTGGGGCACAAACCCATACGGATTGGCACAGCGTACGATCTGCTGCTTGAGCTTCCGGAGTTGCGCCTTGATTGCGGCATCAGCATCGCCGAAGGTGCACGTGGGCGCAACCGTGAGGCCTATGCGCCCATGCTGTTCGAGATGGCCGGTATCCCCTATATCGGCTCTGATCCGCTGACGCTTTCGCTCAGCCTCGACAAGGCCTGGACCAAAGATCTGGTTGCCGTTATCGGTGTGCCCACACCGCCTTATCGGACCTATGCTGGGCCAGAAGCGATTGATGCCCGGGATCTGCCCGGACCTTTTCCACTGTTCGTAAAGCCGCGTTACGAAGGATCTTCAAAGGGCATTACGGCTGCTTCCAAGGTGCATACGTTGGACGCGTTACAGGAGCAGGTGGCGCGTCTGACCAGGGCTTACCGCCAGGAGGTTATCGTTGAGCCCTTCATTGAAGGCAGCGAGTTTACCGTGGCTGTCATTGGCAACGATCCGCCTGAGCCACTTCCGGTGCTGCAGCGGGCCGTTGAAGCTACCACAGGCATCGGACTGCACGCGCTGGCGCATCGGGGGATGACAACAACGTCCGAGCTGGAACCAGCACCGTATGTCCCGCTGACGGACGAGCTGGAGCGTTGCCTGCAACAGTTGGCCGTGCGCGTCTATGAAAAGCTGCAGTGCCGCGACTTTGCTCGCCTGGATTTTCGGGTGGATCCCGAAGGTAAACCCTGGTTCCTGGAAATCAATCCCCTGCCAACGTTTGCGCCGGATGGAACGTTTGCCATCCTTGCGGAATTGATGCAACGGCCCTATGTGGACTTCCTGGCCGAGATCCTGCAGCGTGGCCTTCGGCGTCTGGGCCTGAGCTGAAGCATGGTTCTGGAAAAGTGGGGACGATAGCGCATGGGCTGCCCTCCTTTTGATCCAACCCATCCACAGTGGCGGGACTGGCGGTGGCAGATGCGCCATCGCATTCACTCAGCCGAAGAACTGGCCCGGTGGATTCGACTCACCGACGAAGAGCGACAGGCGATTGAAGCAACCCGGGGCGTGTTTCGCTGGAATATCACGCCCTACTATGCCCGTCTGATGGATCCTGAAGATCCGAACTGCCCCATTCGTCGGCAGGTAGTGCCGCGTCCGGAAGAGCTGGCGCCCGACCTGATTGGCCTGATGGATCCCCTCGAAGAAGTGGCCCATTCTCCTGTTAAAAATCTGATCCATAACTATCGGGATCGGGTAGCTTTTTGCGTGACCAGCGAATGTGCCATCTATTGTCGCTATTGCCTGCGCAAGCGCATGGTGGGCGACGCCGCCTTCATGATGCGCCGAGCAGAGTTGCAGGCTGCGATCGATTATATTGCAGCGCATCCAGAGATTCGGGATGTGCTGCTGACTGGAGGGGATCCGCTGACGCTGAGCGAGTCGCACCTGGCCTGGATTCTGGATCGGCTGCGAGCGATTCCTCACGTCGAAATCATTCGCATTGGCACACGGATGCCGGTTAAACTACCCTACCGGATTACCCCGGAGCTGTGCCGTCTGCTGGAGCGCTATCATCCGCTGTGGATCAACACGCACTTCAACCATCCTAAAGAGCTTACGTCTGATGCGGCAGAGGCGATTGATCGTCTGATCCGCGCTGGTATTCCGGTGGGAAATCAGACCGTGCTGCTCCGTGGCATCAACGACAACGTCGAGACAATGAAAGCCCTCTGCGAAGGGTTGGTGCGTATGCGGGTGCGTCCTTACTACCTGTACCAGGCCCAGCTTATCGGGGGAACGGCACACTTTCGCACGCCTATTGAAAAGGGCATGGCCATCATGCGGGCCCTTCAGGGACGTACGACGGGTTTTGCCATTCCCAGATATGTGCTCGACACGCCGTACGGGAAAGTGCCGCTTGACGGTACGTACGTGCGAGGGCGTGCGGGTAACTACGTGATCGTTGAAACGCCGCGGGGGGTTCTCTGGGCGGAGCCCAATCCAATCCCTCCAGACGAAAAGCTGCCGTTTCGGCTCCCTGAAATTCCTTGGCCTGAGGCCGTGGAGACGATTGAACTGGAGCAGCCGTTGCATGCCGGTGGACGTTAATCCTCCCGGTGAAAGAAATAAATTGCAACATTTGTAGAGATCAACGTATTTTTGTTTATGCCGCCTTTAAAAGGGCAAATTTCTATGATACAGACGATGCTCTGGCTGCTTTCAATGGTGGAGTTGCTGCTGGGATTTGTGCTGTCTCAGCCGTGGCTCTATATAGCCGGGGCCGTCTTGCTGCTGGTTCTGTTGGTGGTGGCGCTGATCGGTTGGGTGCATCGGCGGCGTCGAAAGCCGGCGTTTACGGTGCCGCCTCCGCCGGCCTCACCAGAGGAAGAGTTGCAGTCGCTGGGCATTCTGGAAATTCGTCCTCGTCCGAAAAGTCGTTCGTCGAAAGCGCAGTCCGCCGAGAAAGCCTCGACGTCTTCATCCCCAGAAGACGCGTCTCCGGAAGAGAAGGCTGTAGCAGAGACGGTCCTGGAAGCAACTGAAGCGACGCGCGCGCATTTGGAAGGCGAGCCAGCGCCATCTCCAGAGGAGGCGCCAGATCCCGTGCTGACGCATTGTCTGGCGGCATTACGGGCGGCGCTGGAGGCGCAGACAGTTGTTCTGCTGGTGCAGGAAGACGTGTCGCTGGAGTATCGGGTACTGGGGAGCAGCAGTGCCATAGCCGGGGTGCGGCAGTCGGGCACGTTCTCGGCAGCGGTTCCGTTGCTGGTTCCCAGCATGGTCGATCGGCCGGTTTCGCTCCGCGAAGTATCTGGTGAGCTCTATGAAGCGCTTGGATATTACACCGACGTGCCCCCTCGCGTAGCCGAGCTGGCGCTTGCGCCTATTCCTTTTACGCGAGAGGGGGCGCTTTACTTTTTGCTGGCCGATGCACCGGAGCCTGGACGATTTGATCGACTGTCGGCCTCAACGCTGCTGGTCGAGTTTGGGCGGTTGTTGGCTACCGTGTTGGAGCTTCAGCAATCGCATAGGAAGACAGCGGTCCAGGCATATCGTCCGCGCCGTGAAATCATTGCGGAGGAGATGGAACGGGCACGGCGCTCCCGTGAACCGTTGGCACTGGCGCTGGTGCATCTGAATCGGGCTGACGCCATTGCGGCCGAAGGCCCGGTGGCGCTGGCAGCCGCCGAACAGACCCTGAAGCAGACGTTGCAGGAAAGTGCCCCGGATCAGCGGGTGGAGCGCTTTGGCGAACTGACCTACGGGGTATTCTATCGGGCACCGGTGCCTGAGGTCGAAGCCTGGGCAGCGCGTTTGCAGGCGCAACTGGCCGAGACCGGTGGCTGGCTTGAAGGAGGCGTAAGCATCGGCGTGGCCGTGCTCCAGGAACGGCATCAGTCACCGGAACAGTTTCGAGCCGATGCCACCGAGGCGCTCCGTGAAGCCTATGAGACCGGCACCTGTACGATTCTGGAGTGAGGACCATGGCAGATCCGGCTTTTCCGAGCTTTTCCAGGCCTTCCCGGGCAGCGATCCCGTTTTGTTGAAGATGCGCCTATGATCGGCCTGAAATGGTTTGGACGACCTGCACCGGCGCGTTTGGAGTGGAAGCCTTCGCGCGAAAGCTTCTGGCGTCGTCTGTCTCCCCCCCAGCTGTTTGTGGGCTCCTTTTTGCTGCTGATTCTTCTCGGTACGCTGGGACTCAAGACGTTACCTGGCCTGTATACCGGTCCACCTCTGTCGTGGCTGGATGCCCTGTTTACCGCTACCAGTGCCGTCTGCGTAACAGGATTGGTTGTCGTCGATACGGCGACGTACTTTACGCCCTGGGGACAGGCATTTATTCTGTTGCTCATTCAACTGGGCGGCCTGGGGATCATTACGTTTACCACCGTACTGATCGTTGCGCTGGGACGACGGCTGTCGCTACGACAACAGGCCCTGGCAGCCGGTGTAGTTGAGGCAGCGCCCCACATCAATTATCGGCAATTAGCCCGCGATGTAGTGCGCTTCACTTTTCTAATCGAAGCGGCCGGAGCGCTGCTGCTTTACCTGGGCTTCTGGCCTGAACTGGGATGGCGGGATGCTTTCTGGCCCGCTCTTTTCCACGCAATCAGTGCTTTCTGCAACGCGGGCTTCTCAACATTTTCCGACTCGTTGGTCGGGTTCCGCACGAATCCGATTGTGCTACCCGTCATCATGCTACTGATCATCATCGGGGGGCTAGGATTTCTAACACTTGAGGAGCTGTACCTGTGGCGTCGTTCCATTCGGGCGCGGCGGCGCTTTCGACTTTCGCTGCACTCTCGTCTGGTGTTGACCACGACAGGATTGCTGCTGGCTATTGGCGGGGTGTTTTTCGTGTTTTTTGAGTGGAAGACGACGCTGGCCAGCATGCCTATCCCGGCGCGGTTGCTCAACGGTCTGTTTATGAGCGTGACGGCCCGAACGGCCGGGTTCAACACGATCGACTATGGTGAGGCTACCGAGCAGACGAACTTTCTGACCATTTTGCTCATGTTCGTAGGGGGGGCGCCCGGTTCAACGGCCGGGGGTATCAAGACCACCACGCTGGCACTGCTGGTGTTGCTGGCCATTTCTCGGCTACGGGGGCAGGAGATTCCGAGCTGCTGGAGCCGTTCGGTACCCCATGAAGTAGTGCAGCGGGCCGTCGGATTGTTTGTAGTGGCGGTGGCTGTGCTGATGCTCGGTAGCTTTGTCCTGACAGCTACCGAGATTGAACACGGCGTTACAGCACCAGGTAGCTTTCTGAAATACCTTTTTGAAGCGTACAGCGCCTTTGGCACGGTGGGGTTATCGATGGGCGTAACCCCATCGCTTTCGACAGCCGGACGCTGGATCATCATTCTGCTGATGTTTATCGGGCGTGTGGGACCGCTGACGTTTGCCGCGGCGTTGACCATGCGACGGCGTCGCACCCCGCAGTTTCGCTATGCCTACGAAGACGTAGTGGTCGGATGAAACGCTTTGTTGTAATCGGGCTGGGTAATTTTGGCTCCAGCGTGGCCGAAGCACTCTACGCCGAAGGCAACGAGGTGCTGGCGATCGACCTGAACGAGCGGGCGGTCGATCGCGTCGCACCCCATGTAACGCGGGCCGTTGTTTGCGACGGCCGTGATCTGGAAACGCTTGAACGTCTGGGCGTCCGCGAAGTGGACGTTGGCATTATTTCAACGGGCGACGACATTACGGCCAGTGTCCTTTCGACGCTGGTATTACGCGACCTGGGGGTAGGAGAGATCTACGTGAAGGTCATTTCGCGCGATCATGCTCGCGTGATGAACCGCCTGGGTGTGACTGAAACGATCTTTCCAGAACGGGAGTCGGCCCTGAACCTGGCCAGCCGGCTTTCTGGACGGGCATTGCTGAACTATTTCCGCATCGGAACCGGCTTTGGCATTCAGGAGATGGCCGTGCCCGACGACTGGGAAGGCAAGACGCTGCGTCAGCTTGAGCTGCGCCAGCGCTATGGGCTTTCCGTCATTGCTGTGCGCGACGTGCTCAGCGACCAGATACGCATTCCGCCAGATCCTGATGTGCCGCTGCGCGACACCGATACGCTTTTTGTGGCCGGTAAAGAAGAAGACCTGGAACGCGTAGCCCGTTTGAAGTGAGCAGGCGCTACATGGTCCATTATGTTGGCATCGGGTTGTTGCTGAGCCTACTGGCCGCATCAGTCCGGGGCCAGTGTTTTGATCTACTGGGTGGGGGATCAGGCGGGCGCTACTGGCACGAGATCGAAACAGCGCACTTCCGCATCATCTATCCCGCTCATCTTGATACGACGGCGGGTCGTGTGGCTGCTATTGCCGAGAGAAGCCACGAGGCGCTGGCCACCTGGTTTGGCCGCCCTCTTCAGGGAAAACCACGGCTGTATCTTTCTGACGCGGACGACATTGCCAACGGGTTGGTCGTGCCGCTTGGGGAAGGCTATAGCTGTATCTGGGTATATGGCAACAACCCGAATGTCCGGACAGGCACCACTTCCTGGCTGGAATTGGTGGTGCCGCATGAGCTGGCGCATCTGTTTCACTATCAGGCTGTGCGTAGCACGCCCGGCTGGCTGAACTTGCTGCTGGGGCGGCCGCTTCCACGTTTCTGGACAGAAGGGTTGGCGCAGTACACGACGGAGACCTGGAATGCACAGCGTGGCGAGCGCTGGCTGCGCATTGCTGTGTTAGACGATGCGCTTTCGTATGAAGATGGCCGTTCGCGCTGGAATGGTCAGTTGCTTTACGCGGTGGGACATGCGCAAACGCGCTGGTTAGCCTGGCAACAGGGCGATACAACGCTACGGCGCATCCTGGCACATCGCGTCCGTCGGTTGGGACTGCTGGTCCATGACTTTTATGCTGCGTTTCGCGCGGTTACGGGCACGTCATACCATACGTTCTATGAGCGCTGGCGGCGGCACGTCAACGTACTCTACAACACGATGGCCGGGCAGATGGAAACGCCTGACTCGCTCCGAGGCGATACACTGACGGTGCCCGTTGCCTACGTGGACGATCTGGCCCTGAGCCCTGATGCAAAGCGATGGGCGGTGCTGGGATTGCCGTCAATGGCGCGTCCGGTTCGTGCGCTCTACGTTGGCCGGCCAGGACGCTGGCGGCGTATCGCCGAAGGCGATATTCGTCCGCCTGTCGCCTGGAGTCCTGATAGCCGCTGGCTTGCCTTTGCCCGTCGAGAACGAGGGCCAGAGGGCGGGGTCGTGTACGATCTGTGGCTGGTATCGGCCGACGGACGTACACGACGGCGACTCACGTATGGACGCCGGGCCTTTTCTCCCACATTTGCCCCAGACGGGCAGCGTCTGGCCTTCGTGACCGTTGCAGCCGGCAGGTCGCACCTGCAGGTGCTGCATCTGGGAACGGGAGCCGTCCGACAACTCAACACCTTTCAGGAGCCGGTGCAGATCAGTACAGTACGCTGGCGTCCCGACGGCCAGGCGCTCATCTTTGATCGCTTTGTCGAGGGAGAACGGCGCGATCTGGTGCTCTGGAAGCTCGACGTGGACAGCCTGATGGTGCTGACCGACGGTCGATATGATGATCGAGGGCCCGTATGGCATCCTGAGGGACGGTGGCTGGCATTTACGTCGTTGCGCGATGGGGTACCGAACGTGTTCGTGCTGGATCTAATTGCGCGCCAGGTAAGGCGGGTGACACGGTTGGTGGCGGGCGCGCGGGTGCTGGCCTGGTTGCCGCCGTCGCCCGACTTCCCCGAAGGGCGATTGGCCATCGCTGTCACGCAGTCCAAGTACGGTGAGATGGTACGGCTGGTGGATGCCCGACGGCGAGCAGCCGATCAGCCTGTCGTGGTGCCCGCGTCTTATCGGGCCTGGACACAGCATCTGGCGCCGCCGCGGCAGATGCTTGATATGGGGGTGAAGCATCCGGTATCGGTGTCGGCACCCAGACCATATCGTCCCTGGGCCAACCTGACGCATGTGGCTTCCCTGGCACTGCCTTACTATCTGGGAGCGATGGGGGCAGGCGTCGGTGGCTTTACAGGCTGGCTGGAGCCCCTGGGGTATCACACGATTGTGGCCGGCGGAATGATTACGGCCACGCAGCTCCGTTACAGCATGGGGGGGATCGGCTATCTATCGCGGCGTCGATGGGGAACGGTCGGCGGTGCCATCTATCGAATGATTGGCGCTGTGGTATCGTATGACAACGGCATATTTGTGGAGGTGCAAACAGGAGGGATCGTGGGGGTAGCCCGCAGGTTTACAGCGCGCCCGTACGGTCGACGTCAGTTGCAGGTATATCTGCGCTATCGAGACCGCCGGCCGCTCTGGCCACGCCATCCGGAGCGCTTGCAGGGAACGCTGTCGCCTCCCCGAAAGGGACGCCAGTTGGACATAACGGTTAAAGTTCGCCTGGAGCGACGGCGACCCTATCGGTACAATGCGGTGCATCCGCTTGATGGGGAAGGGGCGCAGGTGCGGCTACAAGGGGCTGTTCCCGCCCTGGGGGCTAATCTACAATTTGCACGACTGGATGTGGCCGCCTATCGCATCTGGCCGGTGGTGGGATCCCATCGACTGCTGGCTTACGGGCGGGTGCAGGTGCAACGGGGACGAAGCTTGCCCCAGGATTATCCAGGACTTTCCCGTGTTGATGCGGTGCATCTGGTAGTGCCCGGTATAGAGGTTGATGGGCTGGCGCCGGCAGCACATGAACGTGTGCGCGGGTATCGACGGCTGACAGTCGGGCGTACGGTGCTGTTCGGCTCGGTAGAATATCGCACGTTGCTGCTTCCGGATCTACAGACCCGGTTACTGGGGTTGGTACGATTGGGCGCAACGGCCCTGGCCATTTTTGCGGACGGAGCCATCGTGCGGGCAGGTATGGATACTGAACAATTGGGAACCGGGATAGAGGTGAAGAACGCATTGCAACTGGGGCCCTTGGTGTTGACCCATGCGCTTGGTTGGGCGCTCCCGCTTCGTCCGGGGGTGGCGGGGGCGCGCCGTGAGGTGTACTACCGCATCCGGGCTGCCGTACCCTTCTGAGCCGGCTTCGTGATAAAAAAGAGCGTCTCGCAGGAGACGCCCGTTTTTACCTCCGAGGTAGTGGATCGCTCAGCTCAGCCAACGTGAATCTGCAGTTCTTCGCGGCGGTGTTTCTGGCGGAGTTTGCGGAGCGCTTTTTCCTTGATCTGGCGTACCCGCTCGCGCGTCAACCCGAAGCGCTGGCCGATCTCTTCTAACGTCAGCGGATGTTCGCGGCCGATGCCAAAATAGAGGCGAATGATTTCGGCTTCGCGCGGATGCAACGTGGAAAGGGCTCGTTCGATGTCGATCTTTAGCGATTCTTCCATGAGCCCTTCATCTGGAGCGGTGTCCTCTTCGTTGGGCAGAACGTCGAGCAGGCTGTTATCATCATCATCGGTGAAGGGGGCGTCCATCGAAAGGGCACGCCCCGTATGCTGGAGCGCCTCGCGAATCTTTTCGACGTCAATGTTCAGCTCTTCGGCCAGCTCTTCAGCACTGGGAGCCCGTTCGTGCTCCTGGGCCAGGCGGGCGCTTACCTTGCGGATTTTGGAGATGGTACCAATCCGGTTCAGGGGCAAACGCACCACACGGCTCTGTTCGGCCAGGGCCTGCAGGATCGCCTGACGGATCCACCAGACGGCATAGGAGATAAACTTGAAGCCACGTGTCTCATCAAAGCGCTGGGCTGCCTTGATCAGGCCATAGTTACCCTCGTTGATCAGGTCGGCCAGGCTCAGACCCTGCCCCTGGTACTTTTTGGCTACCGAGACGACGAACCGGAGATTCGCGCGGGTCAGCTTGTGCAACGCTTCTTCGTCACCCTGCTTGATGCGCCGTGCCAGTTCGACCTCCTCCTCGGGCGTCAATAACGGGATTTTCCCGATCTCCTGGAGGTACTGATCCAACATGCGTTGCTGGCGCGGGACGTACATAGCGCTTCTACTGGGTTTGATGACAGGTCTCTACGAATGGCCGGTTGGTGGAAGGCTGTATGCATAACGGTAGGCGCTCCTCCGTCCACACGGCAGCAGCCCCTTCACGCAGGCACCAACCGCTTGTTCCCAATCCATTTGATCGGGTTATTTGCCCTCAAGCAAAGCGCCTATCCTTATGCAGAAGAATCCGGCAAGGTTTCCGTTGAAGATGCAAAATTCGCACATTGCGCCAAAAGCGCATCGGCCAGGCTCCGGTCCGGACGCATGCGCGGGATTTTGCTCTGGCCGCTGAGTCGTTTTCGGTGTTGCCGCATCCAGTGAAGGAAGCTGCCCGTGGGCAGCACTATAATCTCCGGCCGGTCGAACGCGCGCGCTTCGCGGCGAATCTGGTAGTGCCGGTTGATGCGCTGCAGGTAGGTATCAATGATCGCGGCAAAGGTCGGCAGATGCTTGGGGGGGTGCTCAAACTCGATCAACCACTGATGCGTGGGCAGCCGGTTGTGGGTGGCCGGGCGGGGGGCAATGTGGTAATCGCGCACCCGGGCTCCCGTACGTTGACAGGCTTCTTCAAGAGCGGCGCGCGCTTCGTCGCCAAAGACAGCCTCGCCGTAGAGGTCGAGCATCTCGCCGGTGCGTCCAACAACTACCAGCTTGGGCGGGTCGGTCTGCGTGAAACGCACCACGTCGCGCATGGCATAGCTCCAGAGACCGCTACAGGTAGTTACATAAAGCGCATAGCGCATACCAGGCTCAACTGTTGCAATCGTGTGGCGGGGCGGATTCGGATGGTTACGGGCTTCCAGAGGGACAAATTCATAGAAGATGCCGTTGTCCAGATGCAGTAGCATAGCCGGATCATCAAGCGTGGACTGGAAAGCGAAAAAGCCCTCCGAAGCCCCGTAGGTTTCGACAAAGTCCGGGGCTGGATCCCCGATCATTTCTTCCAGCAAGGTGCGATATGAGCTGAGCGCTACCCCTCCCGAAATAAATACCTGCAGGTTAGGCCAGACCTCGCGGACGGTCTCTACCATTTTGCCGCGCTGCTGCCGAGCTTCTTCAAGCAGGGCTTTGAACAAGACCACTCCCCAGGTAGGCGCCATAACCACCAGACGGACATCTTTCTGCGCGGTGTGCCGGGCGATAGCGTGCAGCTTCTCTTCCCAGTTGGGCAGCATCAGGAGTCGGGTGGGAACGGCCTGATAGCAAAGACGCACGTACCAGGGAGCATAGCGGGCTACCAGACCGCTGATTTCACCCGCCCAGGTGCCTGGATAACGAGGATCTTCGTCGACACGGCCTGGTAGGGTCAGGTGGTAGCCCCTGAGAAAGCTCCAGCGGCCGGATTGCAGCAGATAGTTCAGCCCTACTTCAATACTGAAGCGGCGATTGGCCCGTAGCATTTCGTAGCTGACCGGGATGAGTGTGCCTTCGGAGGCTGTACCGCTGGAGATGGCAAAGTGACGTATGCGTCCCGGCCAGCAGATGTTTGGTTCTCCGCGCCGCATGCGTGCCACATCGGCGCGCAGCTCGTCATACGTATGAAGCGGTACCCGGGCCTGATAGGCTTTCACGACGTCACGAGCACGGGCCAGCTCGGCAAACCCGTAACGTTGGCCCCACTCGGTGGAAGCAGCGCGTTGCAACAGGCGGCGCAGCAACCGCGCCTGTGTGCCCACCGGATCCTGGATGAAGCGATGATGGCGGCGGAGCAATGGCAACCATTGCAGCAGGCGGGCCACACCCATAAAGACTTCCGGTCGGAACGTCCGATAGACTTTTCGCGAAAAAAAATCGCGCGAGCGGCGCTACGCTGCAGTATATTCCGTGTTCCCCAGACCTCCATGTTGACATGTGGCATCCTGAAGCATTCGATCCAGATCGATTTGTGCTGAACTGTCGAGGGCGGTTGCTGGACTGCCGTCCTGGGCTGTCCGATGGGGCGCATGTGATGGGCATTTTGAACGTGACGCCCGATTCGTTCTGGGATGGTGGGCGGTATCAGACGGTGGACGCTGCTCTGCGTCGGGTAGAGGCCATGCTGGAAGAAGGGGCAGCCCTCATCGATGTAGGCGGTGAGTCGACGCGGCCGCGAGGACGCACCTACGGACGTGGTGCTGAACCGGTCCCTCCCGACGAAGAGCGGCGGCGTATCCTACCCGTGATCGAGGCCATCGTCCAGCGGTTTCCCGAGGCGATCATCTCGGTTGACACCTACAAACCCGAGGTAGCACGCGATGCGCTGGAGGCTGGCGCGCACGTGATCAACGACCAGACCGGACTGCGGCTTTATCCGGAAATGGCCGAGGTGGCTGCCCGTTACGGGGCCCCCCTCATTCTCATGCACTCGGTCGGGCGTCCGGGCGAGATGCCGCACGAATTGCACTACAACGAGGTGGTGACCGAAGTGCGCACTGCGCTGGCCGATGCGGCGGCTCGGGCGCATGCTGCTGGCGTGCGCCAGGTGGTGCTCGACCCGGGATTTGGCTTCGGGAAAACCGCGGCAGAAAATTTGCAGTTGATCAACAATGTCGATGCATTGCTGAGCCTGGGCTACCCGGTGCTGGTGGGTATCTCCCGCAAAAGTACGATCGGTCAGGTGTTGGGCGCACCTGATCAGCCCGTACCGCCAGAGGGAAGGCTCTACGGCACACTGGGGGCAACCGCGGTGGCTGTGTTGCGAGGAGCCACGTTGGTCCGGGCGCACGATGTAAAGCCTACGGTCGAGATGCTACGATTGTTGGCGGCTACGCTGGCCCAACCCCGAGCGGAGTCGCTACGAACCCTCTGAAGACCTGTACATGCCGTGACGCTCATTCACTGGATTATTCCGATACGGCTGGTTGATCTGCTGGAGATCGGCCTGGTGGCCTATGTGCTCTACAAGCTCTACCAGCTCATGCGTGGCACGCTGGCTGTGCAGATTTTTCTGGGCGTCATGGCGATCTACCTGTTGCAGGTGATTGTAACGGCGCTTGACATGACCATGCTACGCCGTTTTTTCGGAGCCCTCAGCGAAGTAGCTGTACTGGCTGTGATCATTTTGTTTCAGCCTGAGATTCGGCGGTTGCTGGTTATGGTGGCCCAGACGCCTTTTCTGCGACGCTTTGTGGCAGCGCCCGTTCGGGAAGAAATGATCCAGGAGGTCTGCGCCGCCGTAGCTGAGATGAGCCGGCTACACATCGGGGCGCTCATTGCTTTTGAACGCTCAACCGGACTGCGTCATTATATTGAGACCGGTACGGTGTTGAATGCCCGGATTTCCCGCGAGTTGTTGCTGACCATTTTCTACGATAAGAATCCGCTACACGACGGGGCCGTCATTATCCGAAATCAGGTGGTTGCCGCAGCGCGGTGTATTTTGCCGGTATCGACGAGTATGAAACTGAGCCCCCATCTGGGGTTACGGCATCGGGCGGCCGTCGGATTGACCGAGCAGACGGATGCGTTTGTGGTGGTGGTCTCGGAAGAGACCGGAACGATTTCGGTGGCGCAGCAGGGTGAGCTGATTTCCAATCTGACGGCTGCTGAGTTGCGTACGTTGTTGATTGAGGCGCTGGAGGCGCGTCCGGCCGTCGAAGAAGAACCGTCTGTAGATCTGGCGTCATGATGGAAGACGATCCCCTGTACCGACGGCGGCGTCTTCGGCTGGTGGAGGCGCTGCGTGAGAAGGGTATTCAGGACGAACGTGTGCTGGCGGCCATTGCCCGGGTGCCACGTCATCTGTTTGTGGAGCCCGCGCTGCGCGCACGGGCCTACGACGATGTGGCGTTGCCCATTGGTTTAAAGCAGACCATCTCGCAGCCTTTCACTGTGGCCTATCAGACGCAACTGCTGGAGGTGCGGCCGGGCGATCGGGTGTTGGAGGTCGGTACCGGTAGTGGCTACCAGGCCGCCATCCTGTGTGCGTTGGGTGCTCGTGTGTTTACAATTGAACGACATCGACCGCTGCTGGAGCGGGCTGTGATGCGTCTAAAGGCCCTGGGCTATCGAGTGGTAGCCCGCTATGGTGATGGCTCTCTGGGATGGCCGGCCTTCGCGCCGTTCGATGGGATTGTGGTAACGGCCGGTGCTACTGAAATTCCGGCGGCACTGCGTGAGCAGCTACGCCTACCTGAGGAGGACCGGCCTGGAGGACGGTTGGTCATCCCAGTTGGCGGTATGCAGCAGCAGCGCATGGTGCGCGTGCGTTGCACCGGCCCCGGTACCTACGAGACCGAGACGCTGCACCTCTTTCGATTTGTGCCACTGGTGCGGGAAAGCAGCCAGATGCAGCGGCGTCAGCCCTGAAGCAGTGGCTGCAACGCCGCCTGAACCGCCTGGCGCGGAAGCGTATGACCGGTCCAGTGTTGGTAGGCAGCCGCTGCCTGGCCAATCAGCATGGTCAGTCCGTCGATGGTCGTAGCACCCCGATCGGCTGCCTCACGCAACAGGCGCGTTTGCACCGGATTGTATACCAGATCGTAGACGATCTGTCCCGGCGAGAAATCTTCGACGTGCGGCCAGGGCGAAGCCTCGACGTGCGGATGCATGCCCACCGGAGTGGCATTGACGACCAGACAGGCTCTGCGGATGGCCGGGGCTGCCTCATTCCAGGAGACGATCTGCAAGGCCTGGCGCGTGTCGTAGATGGCAAAGTCGGTCGCCATCGCTTCGGCCCGCGCGCGGGTGCGGGCTGCAATCGTCAGGCGCGATGGCCGGAACTCCGTAAGCAGGGCATACACAACGGCACGGGCCGCACCACCGGCCCCCAGTACCACCATTTCGGCGCCGGTCAGGCAATCTGCCAGGGGACGCAATGGCTCCAGAAACCCTATCACGTCCGTATTATCACCAATGAGCGTTACAGCACCCTGCGCGTCGATATGGCAGATAACCGTGTTGATCGCGCCAATAGCCTGAGCATGTGGTGTACACTGATCTACCAGCGCCAGCATCGCTTCTTTGTGCGGAATCGTCACATTGGCACCCGCAAAACCAAGCGCTCGTAGCCCTGCTACTGCGTCGGGTAGTGCCCCACGAGGGACGCGGCAGGCCAGATAAACATAGTCCAGGCGCTGCACCCGAAATCCCGTATTGTGAATGAGAGGCGAAAAGGAATGCGCTACCGGATCACCCAGCAGAACGACGGGGCGTGTGGTAGCTCGAATCGCAATTTCGGTAGCAGGCTTCATCGGACCCAGAAACGTCGAACCAGTCCGGCCCCGATAAAATAATGCTCCCGTTGGTGCAGCCCAACGCCTCCATTTATGTCGAACTGAAGGTCCGGTGTGAGCAGCAACGTCAGTCCACTTTCCAGATAGTGTTGATTCTGGCCCGGGATAAACCGTTGAGCATAGCCGAAGTAGGCGCTCGAAGGCAGCACCTCCGACAACGTGATACTCAGCGTCGCAGTTATCAGCCCTTCGTCAGTGCGGCGACCGGCGATCCAGTAACTCATAACGGTGCCGTTGGAAGAGAAGCTAAGCTGAGGTAGCAACGGCCAGTCAAGCGCCAGCGTGGCGATAGGTTGGATCGAGGGGGCTTGGAAGTCCTGATTGCCCACCGGCAGGCGCAGCTCGAGCAATACCGCCACGGAAGGATCTCGTGGATTCGTACTACCGTGCAGCGCCACTTTAAAGCCTACCAGGGGATCCTCGAATCCTGTCTGTTCCACATTGCGCCGATAGTGCTCGATTCGGTAGGACGGGAGCCCTACACGTAGCTCTACCAGCGGAGTTAGCCCATAGCGCACGAGCAGTTGACCAAAGCTGTAGCCATTGAAGTGCGGTGCCCGGTCGTAGCCGAAGCCACCTTCAAGCTGCAACGTTGCCCGGGGAACGACGCCCGAACCTACGCCAATACCTGGTCGGTCGGTAGTCAGCGCTGGTGTTTGGGTATAAGCTGGCCACACCACAAGCATCAGGAGTACAGATTGCCCGATCAGGTACCGCATGGCCTGTACTGACTGTTTTGGGCAGGCAATAAAAACATTCAGGAGGTGCGTGATGCCACCTGGCGGTAGGCGATCCATCCCGTCCCCCCAAAGATGACCGCATAAAGCACCGGATCGAACGGACGCCCGACGATCCCTTCGAAAAGCAGGTTGGTCACTCCAGCTCCTATGCCACCGAAGATGAGAAAAATCATGGTATAAAACACCCAGTTGCGCAGGAGTTGTCCGAGCCCGGCCATAATATTGTTGGGGTTAGGTGGCAGGTGTTCGTTGGAGTATACGACCAGGTCCGCGGGTTTGCAAGCATGATTACAGTTGCTGTGAAAGACTCATATCCCAGAAGGCGATTTCCAGGCGCGTGGCCTGACGGAAGGTTTCCACCAGTTCGGGGAAACGTGCCTCGGTCAGGCGGCGCGTGGCTAGCCGATCTAATTGCAAAATGGCGTGTTGGGCTACCTGCTGATAGGCTTCGCCGGCATAGGTCTCGATCCAGTCGCGGTAGGGATTCTGCGGTAGTGTTTCGGCAAACCGGGTGTGGAGTGCACGGCCGATTTCGGCATATCCGACAATGCAAGGAGCCAGAGCCACCTGTAGGTCGAGCACATCCCCTGAAAAGCCTCGCTCCAATACGTAGCGTGTGTAAGCCAGGTTGGCCCGGGCCTCGGGGGCGTCTTCCAGTTCGGCTTCGCTCAGTCCCCAGCGGGCACAGGTGCGCACATGCAGTCGCATTTCATCGTGCAGGATGGCCGCGATCGTGTCAGCCGCATGGCGCATATCTTCGAGCGTGTCGGCCTTGACCAGGGCCAGCGCCCAGGCTCGCGCAAAGTGTATCAGAAACCGATAGTCCTGAATCAGGTAGTGGCGAAAGGCAGCTTCGGGCAAGGTGCCCGTGCCCAGTTGTTGTACGAAAGGATGCTGCGTGTAAGCCAGCCAGTCTTCAGCAACAGCCTGGCGCAGGCGGGCAAACAGGCTGGAAGGCGGTGCCAGCGGAAAGTCGGGCAGTTTGATTTCTGCGGACATGAGTCTTGGGAATTTCTGATTTTTTGCTGTCGCTTTATACTACGACGAGGTCGAACGGATAGTCCTGCTTCTGCAACAAGCCGGTAACATCGATGTCACAAGCTACGTCGATCGCTCAAGGTCCAACTACAGAAACTGTCCGCTGGCTTCGGCCGGCCTTTACCGAGTATTTCCCTGAGTTGCTTGCAGGATTTAGCCTGCGGCAGGGTGGGGTTAGTTTGGCCCCCTTTGCTACGCTGAATCTTGGCATGAGCACGGGCGATCGGCCAGAGCATGTGCAGGAGAACCGACGACGGCTGGCGGAGGCTGTTGGCTTTGAAGTGGAACGGCTCACGCTGGCCGGACAGGTGCACGGGGCGAAAGTGCGGGTAGTGCGAGCGCCTGGCTTATATCCAGGCTACGATGCCTTGGTGACCAAGGCAGACCATCTGGTACTGGGCATTACCGCCGCTGATTGTGCGGTGGTGCTGCTCTACGATCCAGAGCGTCGGGTGCTGGCTGCCTGTCATGCCGGCTGGCGGGGTGCGGTAGCCGGCGTCGTGGCAGCGACCGTGGCAGCCATGCGAGGGCTGGGAGCATGCCCGGATGCGATCTGGGCATACGTGAGCCCCTGCATCGGGCTAACACACTTTGAGGTAGGCGAAGAGGTGGCCGCTCAGTTTGAACCGGAGGTTGTGCACCGACGGCCGGAGTGGCCCCGTCCCCATGTCGATCTGAAGCAGGCCATTGTACGGCGCTTGCAGCAGGTAGGCATTCCGGCGGCGCATATCGAAGTGGCCCTCCAGGACACGGCCGCCTGTACTACGCAGTTCTTTTCCTATCGGGCCGAGCAGGGGCGGACGGGGCGTATGCTGGGATTTATCGGCCGACGTGGGTGAAGGGCTACGGCGTCTTATCAGGAAGCGGAAGCACCCGAATGACCACCCGGCGGTTGAGCCGGCGGCCTTCGGCGGTGTCGTTAGGACCGATTGGACGCGTGGGGCCATAGGAAACCACCTCAATACGTTCTGGATTGATGCCATGGGTGCCGATGAAGTATCGAGCTACAGCGGCTGCTCGCGCGGCTGCCAGCTCCCAGTTGCTCGGAAAGCGGTCTTTCAGGCGTTTACCGATTGGCACGTTGTCGGTGTAGCCTTCAATGCGAATCCGGTGGTCTGAAAACCGCTGTAGTCGTTCTACCAGCGCATCCAGCCGCTTTCGTCCCCGGTCGGTCAGCATGGCGCTGGCCGGGGCAAACAGATCATCGGCCAGCTCGACGGCCAGGCGCAGCCCGCCGTCCTGGCAGACAGCCAGTTCATAGCGCAGACGGTCGAGCGTTTCGCGGAGCGTGCGCATATCCTGATCGTAGCGGCCAGAATCAATGTAGTCGTAGAAAGCCAGGGAGTCCTGCAGCACGGCCAGTGAATCCTGCAACTGGGCAATGCGAGCTGCCTGTTGCTCAATCAGCGTCCGTTGCGTGAGGCAGCCGCCCGCCAGTAGGCTGTAAACAAGCAGCAGACTGTAGCTATGACGAGGCATGCGCACGTCGTGCAATCAACGTGGCCGAGGATTGATCCGTTGGCATTAAGATAATCTCAGCAATGTTGACATGAGGCGGTCGGGTAGCGCACCAGACCACAGCTTCGGCCACGTCGGCTGGGGTCAGGGGACGGGTGCCTTCATAGACGCGGGCGGCACGTTCGGCATCACCCGCAAAACGCACTAGGCTGAATTCCGTCTCGCCAACCATACCCGGATCGACTGTCGAAACGCGGATCGGTGTGCCGTGCAGGTCCATCTTCAGCCCGCGAGTGATAGCGCCCACAGCATGCTTGGTAGCGCAGTAGACCGTTCCACCCGGATAGACTTCGTGGCCAGCGATCGAGCCAATGTTGATCACGTGGCCACGGCCCCGGGCCAGCATGCCGGGAACCACCGCTCGCGTGACATAGAGCAAGCCCTTGACGTTGGTATCGACCATCAGGTCGATGTCTTCGATCTGATTGGCATAGACCGGATCGAGTGCGCGTGCGAGTCCGGCATTATTGACCAGTACCTCGATGGCCTGCCAGGCTTCCGGAAGATTTTCGATAGTCTGCTGCACCGCCGCGGCATCGCGCACGTCCAGTGCGAAGCAGTGAACGTCCACCCTGTAGGTGCGCCGCAGGTGTTCGGCCAGTTGTTGTAACCGCTCCAACCGCCGAGCACAAAGCAGCAAACGGGCGCCAAGGCGGGCAAACGCTTCTGCACAGGCCCATCCAATCCCGGAAGAGGCTCCTGTAATGAAAACGACGCGATCCTGTAAATCCATAGACCTTCTGATGGCTTTTGCACTTTGTAAAGTGCAAAGCTAACGCAATTAGCGGCTTTTTGAAGTCGCGCAGGAAAATGCAAGAGAATTTCGTATTTTGCCGCATGCGCCTCCCTCGAAAGATAGGACTTTTGGGGCTTTTGCCGATCGTGGCCCTGGCGCAGACGGTTCAGCGTCCCCTGTTACCCGTGACAGGGCAGGCGGTGGCGTGTGTGGATGGACAGGCGGCCGGATTTTCTTGCAACAGGGTTACCCTGCTGGCTTTTCTGCCGCTGGCTGCGCTGGATAGCGACTGGACGCAGGACGATACAACGGACGTCATGGCCAACGATATCTGGGGGTGGGTGGATCCGGAGACCGACCGCCGCTATGCATTGGTAGGGTTGAGTAACGGCGTGTCGGTGGTAGAGGTGACCGATCCGGTGCGGCCACGTCTGGTGGCGTTTTTGCCTGAGCCGTCGCGGGACCACTCGCACAAGATACGGCCTGACCGTACAGCCCATGGAGAAGCAAGCCTCTGGCGCGACATCAAAACCTACGGCCCCTATGCTCTGGTAGTAAGCGACCATAATTCCGGGCACGGATTGCAGGTGTTTGATCTAAGACAGCTTCGGACGCTTACCCGAACCCCTGCCTTGCTGGAGCCAGTGGCGCACTATCTCGGCTTTGGCACGGCCCACAACGTGGTGGTGAACGAAACGGCCGGTTTTGCCTATGCGGTAGGGGTGGGGGAGCATCCCGATTCACTAGCGTACTGTGACTTTGGTTATCATGCAGTGGACCTGAGCGACCCACTGCATCCCCGCTTTGCCGGGTGCTTTAAGTCTCCGCTGGGTGGGCGTGTGGGACCAGGCTACACGCACGACGCACAGTGTGTGGTGTATCATGGCCCTGATCCGGATTATCAGGGCCGCGAAATTTGCATCGGCGCGGATGAGACAGGAATTGGTATTCTGGATGTCACAGACAAGACGAACGTGCAGGAGGTGGCTACCTTCACCTATGCAGGCGTAGCCTATGCGCATCAGGGCTGGCTCGACGAAGCGCATCGCTATTTCTATCTGGGCGATGAGCTGGACGAAGCGCAAGGGTGGCGGGCCTATCAGAACGGTTTGCAGCCGACGCCTCCGCGCACGCGAACGCTGATTTTCGACCTGTCTGATCTGGACAAACCGCGCCTGGCGGCCGAATACCTGGCAAGCACGTCGGTCATTGATCACAACCTGTTCGTGCGTGGTAACCTGCTTTTTCAGGCGAACTATTCGGCGGGACTTCGGGTGCTGGACATATCGAATCGGGAGCAACCCGTGGAGATCAGTTTTTTCGATACGTATCCATGGGGAAATCCAGTTCAATTTGTCGGGGCCTGGAGTGTGTATCCGTTTCTGCCGGACGGCATCGTGCTGGTCAGCAGCATCGGTGAAGGGCTATTTGTGCTGCGACCAGAAGGGATCGCTACGAATCACGAACCGTTACCTGAGAAACCACCGGTGGGGCTCTCGGTGCCGGTGCCACATCCCTGGCGCTCGACGACACGGCTCTGGCTTCGGGTAGATCGGCCGCAGCGTGTTCGGGTGCGATTGCTGGATCTGCTGGGGCGTGTGGTGCAGCTCGTCTTCCAGGGCCTTGTAGATCCGGCTCGGCCGGTGCCGCTCACCCTACAGGGCAACTGGGCTCCGGGCCTGTATCTGGTGCAGGCTGAAGGCGAGACGTTCACCGACATGCAGCCGGTAGTACGGATACGCTGAATTCAGCGGCTGGCCGAGTGAAAGGTCCGGCGCCGCTCCCACCACGTCAATACGCCGACCGCTCCCAGACCCACCAGGGCCAGTAGCAACACACTCCCTACAGGATCAGAGGTGTCAGGCCATTGCAGGCGGCGCATTTCGTCCATCCAGGGCCAAAGTGCTCGAAGCGAGCCGGCCATCAGGCCCACCAGCACAGCCATAGTGGCGTCATGGTGGTGCCGAATCAGATAATGCAGCAACCGGGAAAACAGCCCCAGTCCGGTTGCGGCTCCCAGGGCAAAGATCAGCAGGTAAAACAACTGGTATTCCGTGAGCGCCCGCAGGGTGGGTTCGTAGAGACCCAGTACGAGCAACAGGAAGGCCCCGCTGACACCGGGCAGGATCATAGCACAGATAGCTATTGCCGCTGCTCCGAAGACCTGCCAGAGGGCCGGGTCGGGCACTACGCGGGGGGGAATGCCCACCAGGAGAAAGGCAAAGATGGCGCCGCCAAGTACAAGCAGGCCTTCTCGGAGCGTGCGTTGTCGCAGACGTAACCAGGGAAGTAGGAGAGATCCGGCAATCAAGCCAAAGAACAGACCGCGCATCTGCATCGGATAGGTAGCAAGCAGATGCAAGATCAGCCGGGCGGCGCTGAGAATGGCTGTGGCAATGCCCAGTCCGAGCGGCAGCAAGAAGGACCACGGAATACGTCGAAAGTGCCGCCAGGCGTCAGCCAGGCGACCGCGAGCGGCCAGCACGAATGCCTGAAAAACCTGGTGAATGGCCGCCACAAGCTGTTCGTAGATGCCAACCACCAGGGCCATTGTCCCACCACTGACACCGGGGACGACGTCGGCTGTGCCCATCAACAGCCCGGCCAGAAAAGAACGGAGAAGGGTCGGTGGAGACGATCGCATGCGACCGGGCGGAACTTAACCATCCAGGCCGAGCTGCCGCCGAATGGAGGCATCCCGGTATAGATCCGGAAGCTCATCCTGCGCCGACGGATCCAACCGGAGCGCCATTTTCAGGGAGCGGAGCCCCTCCTCGGAACGTCCCAGGGCCAGCAGGGCCCGAGCCTGACGGATGTAGGCGCGGGCATCTGGGTTAAGCGTCAACGCCTTACGATAAGCCGCCAGCGCCTCTTCGGCATAACCCGCCTCGAGTAGCGTCTCGGCATAGTCCAGCCACGCATCACGGTTTTGCGGATCCAATTCAATCACGCGACGGTAGGACTGGAGGGCATCCTGCAAGCGACGGGCATTGTATTCGCAGTCTGCTTTAGCGTACCAAAATTCACTGGTCTCTGGCTTCAGCGCGACAGCGCGTTCCATGCAGGCAACCGCCTCCTCGAAGCGCTCCAGGGCATCGTAGCAATACCCCAGACCATACCAGGCTTCAGCATAGGTCGGATCTTCTTCGAGTGCGTGCTGGAAGTAGCGGATGGCCGCTTCATATTCCTGCAGCTCTTCGTAGGCCAGGGCGATGTTGTAGAAGGTGGCTGGGTCTCCGCCCTCAATTTTCAGCACTTGCTGATAGCTTTCAATGGCGCCCCGCAGGTCGCCCAGGTTCGTCAAGGCATTGCCCCGGTTATAGTAGGCTGACCCGAAGTCATCCTGAATGGCAATGGCATAATCGTATGACTCGACGGCCTCACGGTAACGCCCCATGCGGTTAAGCACGATCCCTCGATTGTACCACGCATCGGCCGAATAGGGGTCCAGCTCCAGGTGACGGTCGTAACAGGCCAGGCTGCGTTCGTCATCCCCTAACCGATCGTAACAATAGCCCAGTTCATACCAGACCTCGGGATGATCGGGGTTGAGCCGTGCAGCCTCTTCCAGCGCTTCGACCGCCTCCTCAAGACGGCCCATACGCTCCAGGGTGATTCCTCGGTTGTAAAAGATCTCGTCGTTCAGCGGATCGATCTGGAGCGCGCGCTCGTAGGCTTTCAGCGCTTCCTCGAAGCGTCCCAGATTATCCAGCGTAATGCCCAGGTTGACGAGCGTTTCCGAGTCGGTGGGATTCAGCGTCAGCGCACGCTCGTAGGCTTCCAGTGCCTCTTCATGCTGGCCCAGGTGACTGAGCAAGATTCCCCGACGCATCCAGGCATCTGATGCGGTAGGGTGCAGCGTCAGCAGACGGTCGATCACGCCCAGTGCTTCTTCAAAACGGCCGTGCTCGTAATAGTACGTGGCAATTTCTTCCAGCGCGTCCGAATCGAAATATGCCGAGGCCCCCTGCGCTTCGTAAGCTGCCACCAGTTGTTCGATGTGGCTGGGGTCCAGTGCGTCATCGGCATCGTCGAAACCAAAATCGAAGAAGCTCATAGGCGCCGAAGGCTTTCAGTCGATCTTCCGGGATCTTCTCTGTAGCATCCCGGCCAACCTATTAAAGCAGACCGCCCGAAAATGTTCACGCACCATGCGCCTTGCTCTTCAGTTTAACAGGTGACACAACAATTTGCAAGAACTTCGAGCGGGTCTGCTGCGGTCTTTAATATCGTCAGAAAAACTGCGGAAGCTAAGCCTATGCTGATCAGCTTCGAAGGAATTGATGGGTGTGGCAAAAGCACCCAGGCGCGTCTGTTAGCTGAACGGTTAGAAGCTGCCGGTTATCGTACGCTGTTAGTACGCGAACCAGGCGGTACAGAGCTGTCCGAACATATTCGTCAGTTACTGCTTGATCCGGCATTGGACGTTGATCCTTTTGCTGAATTGTTGTTGTTTTCCGCGGCCCGTCGCCAGTTGGTAGTGCAACGCATCCGTCCTGCCCTGCAAGGCGGCTATATTGTCCTGTGCGACCGATTCTATGACTCTACGACGGCCTACCAGGGGGGTGGACGCCAGGTAGCCGAGCTGGACTGGCTCCGGGACTTTAACCTGCGGGTGACGGCAGGATTCACCCCCCATCGCACTTACTGGCTGGATGTTCCGCTTGAGATAGCCCTGAATCGCCGTCGTCGCACCACCAATCTGGATCGTATGGAGCAAGCGGATGCTGCCTTTTTTGAGCGCGTGCGTGCTACGTATGCGCGCCTGGCTGCCGAAGAACCCGAACGCATTCTGCGGCTGGACGCCACGGCGCGTATCGAGACGATTCATGAAACGATATGGACAGATGTGCAACGACTCCTCCAGCACGGCGGAACCCACTCTTCAGGCAGCGGTTCTTCTTCCAGACATTGAGCATCTGAAGCACCACGAATCATGTCGGTTTCTCCGCAACAGCTCGAAGAGGTCAAGAATATCTTCCGGGCGTTTCTGAAGCAGCGTGGACAGCGACAGACACCGGAACGGTTTGCTGTGCTCGAAGAGATCTATTCAACGAGTGATCACGTGGATGCCGACGAGCTGTATCTGCGACTCCAGCAGAAAGGAGCCCGGGTAAGTCGGGCTACAGTTTATAACACCCTGGAATTACTTCTTGAATGCGATCTGGTGGTCAAGCACCAGTTTGGCGGCAATCAGGCCAAGTACGAACGGGCCTACAGCTACTGGCAACACGACCACCTTATCTGTCTGGATTGTGGGGAGCTATTCGAGTTCTGCGATCCACGCATCCAGAGCATTCAGGAAATGGTGGCGGACATCTATCAGTTTGACATCCACCACCATTCCCTGAATTTCTATGGCCACTGCCGACGTGAGAATTGCCCGAACCGTCCGCCTGCCAGTCGAGAGGTTCGCACGCCGGTCTCCAAAGTGGCCTTTCAGGACAGTGGTGAGAAATCGGGCTGAGGAGGGCCTTCCTT
This sequence comes from Rhodothermus sp., assembly GCA_026989375.1. Classification (GTDB taxonomy): domain Bacteria; phylum Bacteroidota; class Rhodothermia; order Rhodothermales; family Rhodothermaceae; genus Rhodothermus. Next base: position 40,400 of record JALSJJ010000081.1, on the reverse strand, counting down.
TCGCCTTAGAGAAACGCGGTAGTGCGTACAAACTCGCGTAGTAGGCGTCCCCGGCTGTCATAGAGCGTCACGCGAAACTCACGTTGCCCCAGCACCTCGGCCAGATCTTGTTCCAAAAGCGTAAAGGAGACGGTCGGTCGTTCGAGTTGCAGCAGCCGGTGGGTTCCCGAAGTTACCTCAATGCGTACGACAGCGTCCGGTACGTGCGTCAGCATGCAGGTGATCTGCCCCTCTGTACGCTGACAATTCAGGTCCGGCAGTTGTGCCGCAGGTTCTGCAGTGGCCTGAACCGATGCCGTGGGGTGCAGGCGTCCCTCAACGTCCAGCACCAAAAAGTCTGGTGGATCCAGACTGAGCAGCACCACCCCGGTAAAAAACAAGGTAAACAACGCCACGGTAAAGTGACCGCCCAGCCAGTGAAGGAGACGATGCTGGCGCTGCCGACGCAGCCAGGGAATCAGACGGGGCACAAAGACCAGATGCGTCAGTGGCCCAAACCAGAAAAGCAGCGCGCCGTAGCTGATCAGCAGGTTGGGCCAGTAGATGCCGGGCAGATACGAACGCAGCAGGTTCCCCACCGCCCAGCAGAAAAAGCCAAAGAAGAACAGGGCGCCGCTTTTGAGTAATTGCCAGCCTGGACTGCTGGCGTAGTAGATGCTTTTGATGAAGCGCCAGAGCCGCTGCCCCCGGCCGAGCCCCCGCCATCCTGCCGGCAGGATAGACGAGGACTCGGCCGCCCCGTTACGGAAGTGAGCGCGCAGCGTCTGCTCCTTCATGCCTATCTCCCGACAAGCTTTTAGCCGATAGCCCACAGACGACCCAGCAGGTACCAGTTGACGATGTAGATGACGGCAAAGACAGCCAGGAAAATGAGCGTTAACGTAAGCGTACCCTGCATCGAGTACGTATGAACTGGCTGGTCATCGCTTCCGCCGGAAATTAACAGGGGCATTACGAGGGCCGGGTTGTCAATCCGCTTTCCGAAAAGCAGCGATCCCACAGCCACCAGCAGAAAGCTGGCGCCAGCGATGAGGGCCAGGATGGCCGCCACTCCGAAGATGGCAAACAAGGGCGAGGCCGCAGCGAAGCTGAAGTCCGTTCCTGGAAAGCTCATTACCGACGGATGCCGCCTGGGCACGCCATAAAGCACGCCCAGATAGATCATCATAATCGTGGCCAGCCCCATAGCGACGGCGTAGAAATAGGGCTGGATGCGGGCCAGCGGCTTGAAGGCCAGATCCCGATTAAACAGGACCGGCAGGGCAAAGTACACAAGCGCCATGAAGGTCAGCGTGGTCCCCAGCACGACAGTTCCATGGAAATGGCCGGGCACGCCCAGCGTGTTGTGCCAGGTCAGGTTTAGCTGCGTTTGTCCCATGACCACACCCGAAATACCGCCGATAAAACCAAACATGATGATGCCCAGCACGGTGGCGGAGAAGACCGGATTGCCCCAGGGCGCTGACCAGAGCCAGCCAAAGAGTCCCTGACGTCCGAATCCGCGCTTGCGGCGCCCCGCTTCCAGGCCGGCCGGGATGGCAAAGGCGTGAATCATGCTGGCCAGTACGGCGCCATAGACAGCATACGAAGTGTTCCAGTGCTTCCAGCTCATGTGGACGCCCGGATCGGCCAGCAGATGATGAGCAGCGCCCATGTTGATGAAGAACAGATACAGAATAAAAGCCGTCCGCGATAGCTTCTCGCTGACCACCTCGGCGCCGCCCACGACGTGCGTCAGGAAGTACCAGACCGTGATCATGGCCGCCAGATTAATCTGCTGGCTTCCATGACCGATAATCCAGTACATCTGTCGGTACCAGGCCGCATCAATGTGCTCCACGACCCCGATGCGCCAGAGGAAGGTGGGAATATAGGTGATCAACCCACCAAGCAGAGCTTCCAGTGCGATAATTGACGTAATGAACGCTCCGAAGCTGACCAGCGGAAGCGTCCGATGGGGATATTCCTGCTTCTCCTGCCAGATCGTGATAAAAAAGGGCAGCGCCGCAATGATAACGCCCAGGATAAACAGAATCACCCCGAGATAAAACAGGGGCGGTGAGGGCAGCGGGGCGTAAGAGGTTAGCAGCGGCGCGCTGTCGGGGGCTTCGGTGGTGGCAATGGCATGATTGATCATCAGCGCCGCTACCAACATGAGCAAGTAGCCAATACCGGCCAGCTTGGGCGTTGGAAGTGGCCGACCCAGCACCAAAGGCCCGCCAATGTACAGGATAGCCACCTCCATGAAGACCATCCAGAAAATCAACAGATTCCAGGCATGGATGCTAAGCCACTTGTAAAAGGCCGGTGGGTCGGCCAGACCGATCACCTCCCAGCGCGTGAGCGCCACAAAGATGGCCGAGATGCCGCCAATCAACAGCGCCACGACAGCCGTTAGGGCAAACAGCTTCACGTAGCGCTCCACGTCCCGGTGAATGCGAAGGCCCGTGACCGAGCACGTCCGGAAGCCTTCAGCATCATAGGTTCCCGAAAGTAACAGGCCAGCCATAGCTTATTCCTCCACGATAAAGATTCCGTGCATGGTGCGATGCCCGATGCCGCAGAATTCGTTGCAGACCACGTGATAGACGCCCGGCTCATCGAAACGCATAGGGATCACCCACTCATAACCGGGCAGCAACTGGAACGTGACCTGCTTACTGAGCGCGTGCTCAGGCCGAATGGAAAGCCCATGCTGCACATCGTAACTGGTCAGGTGCAGCCGATACGTTTTGCCGGCCTTCAGGATCACCGGCAGGCCGTCGAAGCCGTACCGCATGGCCGCGATATATACATCCTCACCGGCAGGGCGCAGGCCCTGTTCGGTTACCGTGCTGGCTTCGCGATAAGCGGCAAGCTTGGCCCGATAGGCAGCCGGCTCAATGCGGTAGGTAGGGCCATGCTGGTTCTGCGCACCGAAAAAGCTCCATCCGACCATCCACCCAAAAAGAATCAGGCCCCATACCACGCTGATCCAGACCCAGATTTTTTCGTGCCGACTGGTGGGAATGGCCCACCAATTTCCTTCCAGGGGTTTTAGCGGCGAGCTCATGGCGTTGTCCCTCCTGTTGGGATAGTGAGCAGATCGATCACTCCCCAGACGATGTAGGAAAGCACAAAAAACACGATGGCAGCCCCGGCCAGCAGCCAAGGATTATCGTAGAGCTGCTGTAGCCAGGGCGTCGATTGTGGTGAGCGCGTCTCCATGGCTCTTGCGGTTTTCAATGATTGCCATGAATAAGATAAATCGTATTTAATACTAATCAATCCTAATTTGTCATAAAAACCAATTTTTCACACTTGGCATCATATGATGCCCGGCGGGCAGATTAACGAGCAGCCGCTCACAATTGCCCTTGACGATCGTGGGAGGCCTCGTGTCTTAGTGGCGTATTAGGTTTCCTGCGTGCATTAGGGGCCTCGTTTTTGGGAAGCGGCCGAGCAGGTTGGGCTATCAACGCTGGGAGCGCAAACAGCTCGATTGCAGGAGGCAGGGATGCTAAAGCGATGGTTACCAATTGCAGGCTTTAGGTGAACGGTCTTGCACACCGACGCGGTTTCAGGCTCAAGCAGAAGCCGGTTCGCTCAGCATGCGCGTTGGCATTATTTTGGGAGCAATGGCGCAGGAAAAAGCCGTAAAGTTTGCTTTTTCTCCTTTGACTTCGCGCTGCGAATGCTGTTTCTTTACAAGAACATGAGGTAGAAGCTGTCGGCGATTTATGGGTGGGTTAGGAGCGCTACTTGTGATATGGCTGGGGAGCTGGGGGCTTTTAGTGGGGGTTGAGCTGGATTTTTTCAAGGTAGCCGTTAAAGAAAACGATCTGGTGATCACCTGGCAGGCCAACCGGGAGGAGGGCGTGCAGCGGTACGAGTTGCGGCGGCGTACGCCTGCCAGCAAAGGGCAGTACGTACTGGTAGCGCAGATAGCGCCGCAGGGCAGTGGCAAGCTTTACCGTTACGTAGATCGGCAGGTTTATAAGCAGTCGGCTGATGAGGTGGCTTATCAGCTCTGGGTCATCTATCTGGATGGGACGGCGCAACAGTTGGCAGAGCAGGCCATCAATTACACGCCTACAGCCGTTCGGCGTACCTGGGGGAGCATTAAGGCGATGTTTCAGCGATGAGGCGTATTCGTATCCTGACGTCGGAGCAGGTAGCCCGGATGCTGGACCGTATGGCCTTCGAAGTGCTGGAGCGTAATCGTGGGGGCGCGGGGCTGGCTGTGTTTGGCATTTTACGAAAGGGCGTAGCGGTAGCGGAGGCGCTGAGCAGCCGGCTGGCGCAGATTGAGCAACGGCCGTTCCCGGTAAATGCGCTGGACGTGCGTCCTTATCGAGATGATCGGGCTATGGGCATTCCGGTTGAAGATGGTTCACAGGTGCACGTGGATACAATTACCGATCAGCACATTGTGCTGGTAGATGATGTGCTCTTCACCGGGCGTACGGTTCGGGCAGCACTGGATGCCTTGTTGCGCTGGGGACGTCCTCGAAGCGTTCAATTGGCTGTGTTGATTGATCGAGGACATCGTGAGTTTCCAATTCGGGCTGATTATATTGGCCGGACGGTTCCGACCAAGTATCAGGAGCGGATTGTAGTGGCTCCGGACGAAGGGCTGGCTGTCTACGTAGAGGAGACATAGCCTTTCTTAATTATAAGGTATCAGGCGGAGCCACAAAGAGTCGGATTTCAAATCCTTCACGGACCTGAGAGCCGGGCGCTCGGCTCTGTCGGACGACAAGGCGTGTGGTGTTGCTGGTTGTTTCGGTTGATTCTCGGGGTTCGACGACGACAGCACGCAACCGATGGGCCAGGAGGATGCGTTGTGCTTCTGCTACGGTGAGGCCCGTTACGTCTGGTACCGTCACGTAACGTTCCCCTAAGCCGGTGCTGTACCAGAGAGTTACCCGACTGCCTTCGACTACCGAGTCGCCCGGGGCGGGATGCTGTCGGGTAACGGTGCGGGCGTAGGGCGAAGGGATCGTGTCCGGGCGCAGGTCGTCGGCCCGGAGCCCCAATGCGGTCAGGCGATTGACCGCTTCGCGGAGAGACATGCCGATGACGGAGGGGACTGTAACCAGGGGATTGCGGCCGGCGTTGACGGTCAGGTAAATACGTCGGCCGGGTTTGACCGCGGCTTGGGGCGGGGGTGTCTGGTCGAGTACGATCTCGACAGGCAGGTCTGGGCGGAAGCGGCGAGCAGGCACACGGGCCGCCTGCAGTCCTTGGGCTTCAAGGATCCGGGCGGCCTGATCAAAGGGGAGCTGGCGTACGTCGGGTACGTACTGCACGACGCCGTGTCGCGTGTAGGTGGGCATGAGCCAGCGGTCCACCAGCAGATATAGCAGAAATGCCAGCATGAGTAACCCGGCCAACCCTCTCCACAGGAAGGGGTTTCGC
>JALSJJ010000081.1:0-30000 GCA_026989375.1 Rhodothermus sp. | reverse complement strand
AAGAATGTGGACTTCCGGAAATTCCGACGCATCGTGCTGATGATGAATGAGGGGCGACACCTGACCCGGGAGGGGCTGGCCGAAATTGTCAAGCTTGCTGCTTCGATGAATTCGGCCCAACGGCCTTGCCTGGAAGCTATCAAGGCCCGATTAGCTGCTGGATAAAGAGATGGTCCACCCCCGCTGGAAACAGTGGGAGCAGGGTGAGCGAAATTCCTTGTCGGGTAAGTTCCGACCTGCACGAATGGTGTAACGACCTGGGCACTGTCTCGGCCACGGGCTCGGTGAAATTGTGGTGCCAGTGAAGACGCTGGCTACCCGCCGCGGGACGGAAAGACCCCGTGCACCTTTACTGCAGCCTGGCATTGACGCCGGCCAGAGCGTGTGCAGGATAGGCGGGAGGCTGTGAAGCCGGGGCGCCAGCTCCGGTGGAGCCGCCCTTGAGATACCGCCCTCGTTCTGGCTGGCGCCTAACCCACGGCCGTTATCCGGTCGGGGGACAGTGTCAGGTGGGTGGTTTGACTGGGGCGGTCGCCTCCTAAAAGGTAACGGAGGCTCCCAAAGGTCCCCTCAGCACGGTCGGTAATCGTGCGCAGAGTGTAAGGGCATAAGGGGGCTTGACTGCGAGACCCACAAGTCGAGCAGGGGCGAAAGCCGGGCCTAGTGATCCGGCGGTTCCGAATGGAAGGGCCGTCGCTCAAAGGATAAAAGGTACGCCGGGGATAACAGGCTGATCGGGGCCAAGAGTTCACATCGACGCCCCGGTTTGGCACCTCGATGTCGGCTCATCGCATCCTGGGGCTGGAGAAGGTCCCAAGGGTTGGGCTGTTCGCCCATTAAAGCGGTACGTGAGCTGGGTTCAGAACGTCGTGAGACAGTTCGGTCCCTATCTGCGGCGGGCGCAGGAGGCTTGAGCGGAGCTGCCCCCAGTACGAGAGGACCGGGGTGGACGGACCTCTAGTGTACCAGTTGTGCCGCCAGGTGCACCGCTGGGTAGCTATGTCCGGACGGGATAAGCGCTGAAAGCATCTAAGCGCGAAGCCCACCGCAAGATGAGGCCTCCCCTACGGGCCGTCCGAGACCAGGACGTCGATAGGCGGCAGGTGTAAGCGGGGTAACCCGTTGAGCCGAGCCGTACTAATCGCCCGTGCGACTTAATCCCTACCCCTTTTACAGGCACGCACCAGTGCGCTTTTTGCCTGCCGGTTGACCGCTACCTTGCAGCGTGTCGCATGTCACCAGTTGGATAGGACGCGCTTCGGCGCGTCCGGGTCTCTGGTGCCTATAGCGCGGGGGAAACACCTCTTCCCATTCCGAACAGAGAAGTTAAGCCCCGCAGCGCCGATGGTACTGCCCGAAAAGGGCGGGAGAGTAGGTCGGTGCCAGGGACCTTGAATGTCACGCGTGGCGCTGCCTGCGACTGCAGTCAGCGCCACGCATTTTTTTATATCCTCTCGAAAAAATCCGCAAAACGCGGATAGATCGGCACACTTGCGCGTTCTCTTCTCCAGCACCGACGCAATCCTCTGGGCTCATGGCCGAAACGTTACTCCACGAACCGGAAGTCACACGCGAACTGGCCCGTCAGCATGGCCTGACCGACGAAGAATACGACTGGATCCTGGAAAAACTGGGCCGCACCCCTACTTTTACCGAACTGGGAATCTATGCCGTAATGTGGAGCGAACACTGCTCCTACAAAAACTCTATCGCGGTCCTGAAAACCCTTCCCCGCGAAGGCCCCGCCCTGCTGGTCGGCGCCGGCGAAGAAAATGCCGGCCTGGTGGACATCGGCGACGGACTGGCCATAGCCTTCAAAATCGAAAGCCATAACCATCCGTCGGCTGTCGAACCATACCAGGGAGCCGCTACCGGGGTCGGCGGTATTCATCGGGATATTTTTACCATGGGGGCGCGCCCGATCTGCGCCCTGAACTCCCTTCGTTTTGGACGACTCGAAAATCCACGCGTGCGCTATCTGCTGGACGGGGTCGTACGTGGCATTGCCGACTACGGCAATGCGTTTGGCGTCCCCACCGTCGCCGGCGAAGTCTACTTTGACCCTTCCTACGAAGGGAACCCGCTCGTCAATGCAATGAGCGTGGGGATCGTCCGCGTCGGCCAGACCGTCTCGGCCGTCGCTCGCGGGAAAGGCAACCTTGTCTACATTGTCGGCTCCGCTACCGGGCGCGACGGCATCCACGGCGCCACCTTCGCTTCCGAAGAAATCACCGAAGAAAGTGAGGCGAAACGTCCCAGCGTTCAGGTCGGCGATCCCTTTACCGAAAAACTGCTCCTCGAAGCAACTCTGGAAGCCATCCGCAAAGGGCTGATCGTCGGGATGCAGGACATGGGCGCCGCCGGCCTGACCTGCTCTTCCTGCGAAATGAGCGCTCGGGGCAAAAGCGGCATGGTACTCTACCTGGAACGGGTGCCGGTGCGCGAGGCCGACATGACGCCCTATGAAATCATGCTCTCCGAGAGCCAGGAGCGCATGCTGGTGGTGTGTGAGCCGGACAAAGCCGCCGAGCTGGAGGAGGTGTTTCGCAAGTGGGACCTGCATGCCGCCTGCATCGGTGAAGTAACAGACGACGGCCATGTGCGCGTCTACTGGCACGGCCAGCTGGTGGCGGACGTCGAGGCCGAGCACCTGGTGCTTGGCGGTGGCGCACCGGTCTATTACCGGGAAGCCCGACGCCCGGCCTACCTGGACAAAACGCAGGCCTTCGACCCGACCTCACTCCCGGACGTCACACCGGAAACGGCGGGTGACACGCTGCTGCGTCTGCTGAGCAGCCCAAACATTGCGTCCAAACGCTGGGTCTTTGAGCAGTACGACACCATGGTCCGGACCAACACCGTGGTCGGACCCGGCCCCAGCGATGCCGCCGTCATTCGCATCAAGGGCACTCGCAAAGCGCTGGCTGTCAAAGTAGACGGCAACGGCCGCTACGTTTACCTGAATCCACGACGCGGCGGACAGATCGCCGTGTGCGAGGCCGCGCGCAACGTCGTCTGTGCCGGTGGACGCCCGGTGGCCATCACAAACTGTCTGAACTTCGGCAACCCCTATAAACCCGAGGTCTACTGGACCTTCAAGGAGGCCGTAGCCGGCATTGGAGATGCCTGCCGCGTGCTGGAAACACCGGTCACCGGAGGGAACGTCTCGTTCTACAACGAAAATCCCGAGGGGGCCATCTTCCCCACCCCTACGATCGGCATGCTGGGTGTGTTGGAAGACGTGGCGCGTGCTACTACCGCCGATTTCAAACAGGCCGGCGATCGGATTTACCTGCTGACACCGGCTGCGTGGGTGCATCGTAACGATCTGGGAGGCTCCGAATACTTAGCCTATGTGCATGGGATGACGGCGGGCGATGCGCCGCACCTGGATCTGAAAGAAGAAAAGGCTGTGCAACAGGCCCTGCTGGCTTTGATCAAGGCCGGGCTGGTCCGGAGCGCGCACGACGTGGCCGACGGCGGGCTGGCCGTGTGTCTGGCTGAGTGTGTGATCTTCTCACCGGGGCTGGGTGCCCGCATTGAGCTGCCGGGCGCGCCGCAGGTACGGCTCGACGCGCTGCTGTTCGGCGAAGCCCAGTCGCGGATTGTCTTTTCAGTGGCCCCTGAACACGAAGCCGCTGTCGCACAGGTGCTTGCAGATTGTCCGGTACAGGCGCTGCGTATTGGAACGGTTACCGACACCGAACGTCTGGAGCTGCAGGTGGACGGCCAGCCGGTGCTGACGCTGGACCGCACACAATTGCTGGAGCCCTATGAGAGGACCATCCCCTCTCAGATGCTGGCTATGTAGCCACGAAACCACCCCGGACCGCACTTGTTGAACCCGACGAACTTTTTAGCTGAGACTTTTTGTCTAAACAAACAATAAATGGAAACGGTCATGAGTGAACAGGCCAAGTACGTAACGCTGACCGACGACAACTTCGAGCAGGAAGTCCTTCAGGCCGACGTGCCGGTGCTGGTTGACTTCTGGGCGGTCTGGTGCGGGCCGTGTCGGATGATCGCTCCGATCATTGAAGAGCTGGCGGCCGAATACGAGGGCCGCGCCAAAGTGGGCAAGCTGGACGTGGATCATAATCCACGGACGGCGATGCAATATGGCATTCGCTCGATCCCTACCTTGCTGTTTTTTAAGAACGGACAGGTAGTTGATCAGCTAATCGGTGCGGTTCCTAAGAAGGTGCTCGTCGAAAAGCTGGAAAACCTATTGACGCCTGAAACCGCGTGAAATTTTTCCCAAACATGGTAAAGCCGCAATGGGGCAGCCGAATATCTCTGCGTTTGACGGTATAGACTTTCGAGGTGCAGAACACCGGAAACTGGTGATTATCGGAACGGGACCGGCAGGCCTGACGGCGGCCCTGTATGCCGCGCGGGCAAACTTGGCTCCGCTGGTCTGGAAGGGGCCCGAGCCCGGGGGACAACTGGTTATGACCACCGATGTGGAGAATTATCCAGGGTTTCCGGAAGGCATCCTGGGGCCCGAGCTGATGCAGCGTTTTGAGCAGCAAGCGGCCCGTTTCGGGGCTGATCTGCGCTATGGCACGGTAACCGCTGTGGATTTTTCGCGCCGACCGTTCCGGCTCCTGGTTGATGATCAGACGCCGGTGCTGGCCGATGCGGTAATTATTGCCACAGGGGCTTCGGCCAAATATCTGGGGCTGGAAAACGAGCAGCGATTGATCGGCCGTGGCGTGTCGGCCTGTGCGATTTGTGATGGCGCGTTTTTCCGGGGCATGGAAGTCGCCGTAGTGGGCGGCGGCGATACAGCCATGGAAGAGGCGCTTTTTCTGACGCGTTTTGCCACCCGCGTGTATGTCATTCATCGACGCGATCAGCTCCGGGCCTCGAAGATCATGCAGGAACGCGCCTTCCAGAATGAAAAAATAACCTTCATCTGGAATACGGTGGTTGAGGATGTGCTGGGCGAAAACGAGGTGGAAGGCGTGCGCCTGCGTAACGTCAAAACCGGCGAGGTCTCAGACCTCCCCGTGAAGGGACTATTCATTGCGATCGGGCACAAACCCAACACGGAAGTCTTTCGTGGCTGGCTGGACATGGACGAGCAGGGGTATATCAAAACGAAAAACTGCTCGACGTACACCAGCATCCCGGGCGTTTTTGCCTGTGGTGACGTGCAGGATCGCGTTTACCGGCAGGCGGTGACTGCGGCTGGTTCGGGTTGCATGGCAGCGATTGACGCGGAGCGCTGGCTGGCTGAACAGGAGCACGCAACGGCTTCGTCGGTAGCAGCCGGATGAAGCACGGGTGCTGGGTCGGGCTGGGATGGGTGGTGCTGGTGGGGTGTACGCCTTCGCCAAAAGGGGTGCAGACTCCACAGCATCACCGGGCCCCTTTGGTCGAAACAATTGAGTCCGCGCCTGTCCAGCCTCCAGCATCATGGGAGGTGCCATCGCTTGGGTGGGCCGACACGTCCTCGGTAGCTCAGCGTGTACGGAACCGTGCGCTGGCCACACAGATTATGCTGGCCCTGAGCAACGTATCGGCACTTCGCGCCTATCTGCCGATGGTTGTCGTGCAGGAGGGCGTGATTGTGCTACGTGGCACTGTTCCCTCTGAGCAACTCCGTCAACAGATCTTGCAGGTAGTCAATCGGGTGGCAGGCGTGGCGCGTGTGATAGACGAGCTGGTGGTGGAAATGCCGGAAAAGACTTTTCCCCTGCCCGCGTACCACACCGTCCGTCCAGGCGAAACGCTCTGGGATATTGCCCGACGCTACGGGCTTTCGATAACGCAACTTCGACGTCTCAACGGCCTGCGCACTAATGTGATTCGTCCAGGCCAGCGACTGCGCGTGCGGTAGCTCAGCGACGAAACAGATTCTTTATAACAAACCAGACGTTTTCTTTGCGCTCGCGCAACCGCCGATAGAAATAGGGAAACCACTCGGTGCCATAAGGTACATACACCCGCATCCGATAGCCCTGACGCACCAGTTTGCGCTGCGTTTCCGGTCGAATGCCGTAAAGCATTTGAAACTCAAAGCGTTCGCTTCCAATCTGATGCGTGGCTGCAAAACGCTTGGTGGCTTCGATCAGCACGTCGTCGTGAGTGGCAATGCCAGGATAGCGCCCGTTCAATAAAAGCTGTTGCATGTATTCAATAAAACGCGCCCGAATCGTTGCCATGTCCTGGTAAGCAATGTCGGGAGGCTCCTTGTAGGCCCCTTTGCAGAGGCGAACGCGGGCCTTTCGTTCGCACATCCGGGCAATGTCGTGGGCTGTGCGCTTCAGATAAGCCTGAAGGACAGGACCTACATGCTCAGGGTAGTCAGGATAGACCTGCTCAAAGATTCGAAGTGTCGATTCGGTCAGGTCGCTGCCTTCCATATCAAGGCGGATGAACACGTCGCGGGGCTTGGCCGCTTCTAAAAGTTGATGCAAGTTGTCCAGGCAAAAGGATTCGTCGATTTTTTGCCCGAGCGCAGAGAGCTTGAGCGAGATGTTGGCGTCACGTAGGCGGCCGGCGTCGCGTTCGTTGGCCAGCACGTCGATGAGTCCCAGATAAGCATTACACGTAGCTAGGGCCTGCTGGCGATCGTGCACGTACTCGCCCAGACGGTCTACCGTAACGAGAAGGCCTTCGGCGCAGAGCTGATGCAGGATCGGTAGTGTGTCTTCCAGCGCTTCGGCTGCCACAAAGCGGCGGGCCAGCACAAAAGGAAGTTTTACGGGCATGGCACTTTCACAGATTGCAAGCGCTTCCAAAAATAAAAAACGCTAAACGGCTAATTTTCCAGCGCCCGCGAAAGATCCGCCAATAAATCATCAATGGGCCCCAGTTCAATGGACCGAAGCGCATGGAATGTAAGGGCACGCCTGGAGGAACTCGGTCATGCGGCGGGCATGTTCGCGGGGGCGCTGTCTCCGGAGGGCCAGCGTATGCAGATTGCGTGGTAGTGATCTGCTACTGCTCGGGAAGGGGCGCCCCCGATCGGTGCTCAGCTCTAACAGACACTAAATCAGCGGCAGAATTTGCCCCTCACACGGCAGGTGTCGGTTTTGTGAGCCAGATGCATAGCTCGGTCGGATCGCCGATTTTTAGCAGAAGTCTGGAAGGAGGCAAGCCCAGATCCGACGCGTGTTCGAAGGCAGGGCAGCGCCAGCGGCTGACAACTCGGAAAAATTGACCGTGCTCTTGTGGAGGTCTTGTTGTAAAAAGCTATTATTCAAGTAAATTTCGCACGTTGTTGTAAACAGCGTGCGGATCAAAATGCAGCTTTCGGGTTCCAGAGTCTGCAGCAGAAGGGAGCTGCAGCCATGCCCGAGGCAAAAGCGGCGCCAGTCTGTCTTCGAGGAGGGTCGGCATATGTTCTTCGGGTGACGCTACGTAGGACTACTATGGTAGTGGTGGCCGTTCGGGCAGTTGCTGGCGGATGCCCGTTCGAAGGTTGTGCTCAGGTAAGGGGTAGAGGCGAGAGCGTTGGTCGTAACCCCGAGTTTACATTACTACCCCGGCCCGAGAGGCTATGAGAGGAGGCCGGTTGTGGTACATGTTTTGTGCAAAGTTCTCTGATTCCCGAAAGATAGCCTCAGGTCTGCTTTGACGATTCAAACAGCAATTAAAAAACATGCGGCGGCTGATAGCTCCAAAGCACCTGTCTCTGATTGAGCGCCGTAGGCTCATCGACAGGATATTGCTGGGCGGTGTGTTGCTGGGGAGTGGTCTGGCCGTATGGGTGTTGTTGACGCATTGGGGAAGTGCTAACCTGGTGGTGGCGCTTCTGATAGCCGTAGCTGTCTGGAGCGCCGGTATATGGCTGATGGGAAAGCAGCGGGCTGAGGTGCTGGCGGCGTTTCAATCCTTCTTTGAGCATGCCCTGGAGGGTATTTTTCAGGCCGATCGGAATGGATACTTGCAGGCTGTCAATCCTGCGCTGGCGCAGATGTTAGGCTACGAGCGACCGGACCAGCTTCAGGGCGTGCATTTACCCACGCGAGTACTGGCCGATGCAGCCGACTTTCAGCATCTGCGGGCACAGCTCGAAGCACATGGCGTGGTGCGCAACGCGTATCTCCAGCTTCGGCGTCGTAATGGAGAAGTCTTCTGGGCGCGTGTGAATCTATGGATCCGGCAGGAGCTGCTCGAGGGAACCATCGAAGACATCTCAGGCTGGCAGCAGGCCGAAGCTGCATTTCGGGCCAGTGAAGCCCGTTATCGAACGCTCCTGGAGCAGCTTCCCGTGGGCGTATATCGGAGCACACCAGACGGCACGATCCGAGCCGCTAATCTGGCGACTGCACGGATGCTGGGCTACGACTCGGTTGAAGCGCTACTACAGGCCAATGCCCGCTCGTTTTATGTCGATCCGGAGCAGCGTGACGCCTTTCTGCAACGCCTGCGCGAAAAGGGTGAGGCCATGGCCGAGCTGGCACTGCGCCGGGTTGATGGCACCGTGATCTGGGTACAGGATTACGCCCGCTGTATCGTTGACGAAGACGGGCAGATCTATTTCGACGGGGTGTTGATTGACATTACCGAGCGGCGGGAGGCCGAGCAGGCACTTCTGGAAAGCGAACGACGCTATCAGCAACTTCTGGAGCAGTTGCCTGAACCGGTCATCGTACATGATGGCAAGACCATCCTCTATGCAAATGCAGCGGCTGCTGCTTTTGCCGGATTGGATCAACCAGAGGAATTGATCGGGCAGTCTATTTTTGCATTTCTAAAAGCAAAAAAAGCCGAAGCGGTTCGGCGTTATCTGAAGCTGGCGACGCAGCGTGGCCGCGGACTTCCTGCCTTCGAGCAGCAGTTGGTCCGAGCAGATGGGGCAATACGTGACGTTGAAATCATCAGTGCACCGGTGCAGTATCAGGGACGCCAGGTCCTTCAGGTAGTGCTGCGCGACATCACCGAACGCAAGCAGTACGAACGGCAATTGTTAGAGGCCAAAGAACGGGCCGAAGAGATCGCCCGGTTCAAATCGACATTGCTGAGCAACATTAGCCATGAAATTCGCACGCCCCTGGCCGGCATCATCGGATTTGCCCAGGTGCTGGAAGAAGAACTGGAAGAGCCCCATCAGGAGCTGGCTGGTTTGATCCGCGAAAGTGGACGGCGGCTGTTGGAAACGCTCAATACGCTGCTGGACCTGGCGCGCATCGAAGCAGGAGCATTTGTACTCACACCAGAGCCGTTCGATGCCACCGACGAGGTGCGTCAGAGCGTTCGGATTTTTCAGCATATGATCGAAGCCAAAGGATTGGAGCTGGTGCTGGATTTACCAGAGACTCCCCTTCTGGTTTATCTGGACTGTAATGGTTTCCACCGCATTGTGGTTAATCTGGTCTCGAATGCCGTCAAATTTACCGACAGGGGGATGGTACGGGTGGGCCTGACAGCCGACGAAGAACGGCTACAACTTCAGGTGCAGGATACAGGGGTGGGCATTGATCCAGACTTTCTGCCGCACATTTTCGAAGAGTTTCGCCAGGAGTATGACGGCCTTTCACGTACGCATCACGGAAGCGGACTGGGACTGACCATTACCCAACGGCTGGTTGAAATGATGGGCGGCCGTATTGAGGTGACCAGCGAAAAAGGCAAGGGGACCACGTTTACGGTCTGGCTCCCGCTTCGCCTTACCGACAAGACGGCCTCAGAAGACGCCTCCACGTCGGCGAATTCAACAAAGTCAAACGTCTGAGCCTGACAGAACCCTTTATTTTCAGGAGGAAAGCATCTGTTTCTTAGTTGATACCCAGTGTAGAAAGATGAATCAGGAGGTCGCTCGTCTCCGTCGCGAGTATGCCGGACAGCCATTGGACGAGGCACAGGTGCCCGAAGAGCCCATAGCCCTTTTCCGTCGCTGGTTTGAGGAAGCCGTCCGTGCTGAGCTGACCGATCCGAACGCGATGATACTGGCAACAGCCGATGCCTCCGGACGCCCTTCGGCCCGCGTGATGCTGCTGAAGGATTTTGATGAGGAAGGATTCGTCTTCTATACCAATTATGAAAGCCGTAAGGGCCGAGAGCTGACCGAAAATCCCCGAGCAGCCCTGGTGTTCTGGTGGGCGGAGCTGATGCGCCAGGTGCGCATTGAGGGTACGGTCGAGAGGGTACCGGCCGAGGAATCAGACGCCTACTTTCAGACGCGGCCGCGAGAGAGTCAGCTCGGTGCCTGGGCTTCGCCGCAGAGCCAGGTGATCCCGAATCGGGAAATACTTGAGCGCCGGGTGACTGAGCTGGCCCAGCAGTACGACGGGCGCGAGGTGCCCCGTCCGCCTTACTGGGGCGGCTTCCGGGTCGTGCCCGAGGTGATCGAGTTCTGGCAGGGACGGCCCGGACGTTTGCATGATCGGTTGCGCTATCGGCGTACGGATCGGGGCTGGGTGCGGGAACGACTGGCGCCCTGAAGTGCAAGGGGGCCGTCAGTGAAATTGTCGGTCGGTGAGGCGTTCCACGTCAGCCCGTGTGATCACGTGCCAGCGGGGAGCGCTCAGACGTCCTGTAACGGTGCGACGGAACGTGGCTCGCAGGAACAGTTCTTTGGAGGAAGGCTGTGCGCCACGGAAGCTGAACGCGCCCCAGTGGAAGATCCAGTAGGTATCGGCCGGATCAAAGCCGAAGTGCCGACTCAGGCGCTCCACCAGATAACGTGCATCGGCTATCGTTGAAGGACCCGGATTATCGGCCAGCTCCTGTAACACCACTACGTAAGAGCGATCGACGTCGGGGGCGGTGCGGTAGAGTTGCACGCGGCAACGTCCTTCCGTTCCGTATCCCTGCCAGATGAACAGCGTGTCGGTGAGTGGTTGGGCAGAGAGCGCCTCGACCCAGAGTAGCGCCGGGAGACACAGCAGCATGAAACGTACGCCAGACATGGCCGATTGAACATAATTTCTTGTTCGAATATGCTTCAACAAAATATAAACCATGGCCTTTACCACGCTGGTTGATTCGGAGACTGTTCTGGCACATCTTGAAGATCCCGACTGGGCGATTGTGGATTGCCGGTTTTCGTTGAGCGATCCGGACTACGGGCGCCGGGCTTATCTGGAAGCACACATTCCGGGGGCCGTTTATGCCCACCTGGACGAAGATCTATCGGGGCCTGTCGTTCCGGGGCAGACCGGCCGGCATCCACTGCCTGATCCGGCGTTGTTGGCCAGGAAGCTGGGAGCCTGGGGGATTGATGCCCGTACGCAGGTAGTCGCCTACGATGACGCAGGTGGGGCGTTTGCCGCGCGGCTCTGGTGGCTTCTGGGGTGGCTTGGACACGACGCGGTGGCCGTGCTCGACGGCGGATGGCCTTGCTGGCTGCGCGAAGGGCGTCCGGTGCGGAGCGGGTTAGAGAGGCGACCTGCCCGAACGTTCATCCCGCGGCTTCGGCCAGAACGGGTGGTGACGGCCAACGAGGTGATGGCGCATCTACATGATCCTGCCTGGCGGCTGCTGGATGCGCGGGCTCCGGAACGCTATCGGGGCGAACAGGAACCGATCGATCCAGTGGCTGGCCACATTCCGGGTGCTCTAAATGCGCCTTTCGCCGAAAATCTGACCCCTGAAGGTAAGTTTCGCCCCACCGAAGCGCTACGTCAGCGGTTTATGGCCTTGTTGGGCGACGTGCCCCCTGAACGTGTCATCTGCTACTGTGGCTCTGGCGTGACGGCCGCGCACAACCTGTTGGCCATGGCGCATGCTGGCTTGCCCGGTGCCCGGTTGTATGCCGGATCCTGGAGCGAATGGATTACGGATCCCAGACGACCTGTTGCCCGGTAAGACCAACAGGGATTCTCAGGGCAGGATCAGGCAGCAGTGAGCTGTCGGTAAAGGTTTTCAACCTGCTGCCGCAATGTTTCCAGCGAACCGGTGTTTTCAATCACAAAGTCGGCACGCCGGCGAAGCTCTTCCGGCGATAGTTGATGTTGCATACGAGCGCGCACCTGCTCCGGGGAGATGCCATCGCGTTCCGTTACGCGCCGGATGCGCTCGGCTTCAGGTGCTTCTACTACCAGTACATGGTCGACCAGACGATCGGCTCCTGACTCGAACAGCAGGGCCGCTTCCAGTACTAACAGGGGAACCTGATCGCGGGTAGCCTGCTCGCGGGCTTGTTCAAAGGCGGCCAGCACGCGTGGATGAACCAGCGCGTTGAGTTGACGCAGCGCTTCTGGATCGTGAAACACGCGTTTGGCCAGATAAGCCCGGTTGAGTCGACCGTCGGGCCCGTAGCTTTCGGGACCAAACGCTTCGCGGATAGCCTGACGTAACGCCGGATCTTCGGCCATCAGCCGCTTGGCCACCTCGTCTGCATAGAACACCCGGGCGCCCAATGCTTCAAGCAGGCGGCACACCGTACTTTTGCCACTGCCAATGCCGCCGGTGACACCCAGTGTTTGGAGAGGCGAGGGGTTCATGGTTGCCATGTAAGCGAAAAAGTCAGGTTGGGAATCCGGGTGCGCGGGCCGTTCCAGGCTGCGCGTCGGATACGTTCGGCTGCTGCTTCAGGCAATGGCCCGTAGAGGCGGCGATGCAGGCGCTGCAGCGTCAGCCAACCTTCCAGCGAAAAAGTCAGCGATCGGCGCCGCCAGTACAAGGCACAGGTGGGACCTATCTGGACAATCCAGAGCTGACCGGGCCGGCTTACCGTGGCTGCAGTCCCCTTAGGGCCGGGGTAGGTAATCCGTAGCCGGGCCAGGTAGTCACGTCGAAGAAAGAGACGAAAGCCTACACTGCTACGCAGGGAGGCAGTGCGGGCTTCCAGCCGGAGCCATCCGGTATAGGTGCGGAGCGTGTCGAATGGGATTTCAGCGAACCGATTCCACAGCAGGCGTCCCAGCTGCAAATCGCTATAGGAGCCGTCCAGACGGATGTACAGACGGGAGGTCAGGGCCTGTTCGGCCTGTAGGCGATAGCTTAGCTCGCGGGCTGCCTGGTCCTGACGTTGGCGGCCGGGTAGCACAAAATCGTCTACGGTGTAAGCCGCCCGCACTTCGCCTTGCAAGGACAGACGGGTAGCGGGTGTAGGTGTCCATTGCAGGCCCGGTCGCAGTCGAAGGGTGCGTTGTACGCGGTTTTCCGCTGAACGAGCAGCCTTCAGATAGACCAGATGATACAGACTCCCTTCCAGGCTAAGATCAAGCTGGAGAGCCCGGGTTAGCTGAAAGCGTAGGTCGATCCGACCCAGTTGCTGGAGCTCGTCGCGATCGTCCGAGTTGACCTCTGGCGTATCGTGGCGCAAAATAGAGGTGTGTGCCCGCAGGCCAACGGTCAGGCGTCCGATTTCGAGATGGCCCTGTCCGCTTAGTGTCAGGTACCCCCGGGCGTAGTCCGCCTGTCGGAGCAGCAGGGCTTTCTGGAAGGCTTGGGCTGCGGGCAGGTCCCGGCGGTTGGTCAACGTGCGTATTTCTTCTTCGGCACCCGTTTCCAGAGCGAGTTCCAGGTTCAGCCTGCCTCGTGTGTATAGCAGGGCGAGCGTGCCTTCGAGCTGGCGATGGTCAAAGCGTGTATTGAAAAACAGGGCGTCGTTTGGCGTCCGAAGAAATCGAATCTGGCGCCGGAACCACTGGCCACTGAGGTGTCCGCGCAGATGCAGGTGGGCATGTACCGGGAGCTGGAGGAGCAGCGAGCCCTGTAGCGTGTCGCTCCAGGTAGCTTCGATGCTCTGGGGAGGAGTAGCGACCGTGCGATTCAGAAACGAAACGGCTTGATAGGTATCGCGTCGGAAGCGAGCACTGCGAAGATGCATGCGTACCTCGAACACCTCCGCCTGTCGTTGAAACAGCAGATCAGCATAGGCCGTGAGGCCTCGTCGTGGCGACAGAAACTGCAAAAGCCCGCCCCCTTCCAGGCGCAGCATGTAGCCGACCGGAAGTTGAGGACGAAAGCCCAGGCGCAGGTTGAGCGCTGGCCCGTAATCGGTCCGCAAAGGAGGCAATGTGACGCCACCAGCACCTGGACGCTGATCCAGGGCTATTCCCAGTGCCGGCTCCAGCCAGAACTCATCGCGCCGCTGATAGCGAAGTCCGGCCAGTACCTGCTGCGTCAGTACGCGGCTCTGATTAAACCAGGCCATCTGGCCGAACAATCGCGGCTGGAGGACTGCCCGAGTTGCGGGCGTAAGCATCCAGCTTCCCCAGACTTCATCACGAAAGTTCAGTCGGCCGACGCCGTACCGGAAGGCATCACTGACAAAGCGTTGCTGCCAGCTCAGTATCCAGCCACCTATGACCGGCATGAAGTTCAGGTCGGCCACCCAGTGGTAACGGCTGACGTCCCGTACAAAGCCGGTATGGACGGTCCAACCCGACTGTGCAGTCGCTACCTGGTTCAGTAGCAGTAGCCACCCTATGCCAGCCAGGCGATAGCGCATAGGCCATTAGCCAGGTGGCCAGGAAAACTTGCGGCCACCTATCAGATGCAGATGCAGATGGTAGACAGATTGTTGGGCGTCCGGCCCTGTATTGAATACGGTCCGGTAGCCGGTACGGGCAATGCCTTCACGTTCGGCCATCTGGCGGGCCACCACAAACAGGTGGCCAATCAGCGGCGCATCTTCTTCAGTTACTTCATTGAGGGAAGGGATGGGCTTGCGGGGAATAATCAACAAATGAACGGGTGCTTGCGGATTGATGTCGCGCAACACCACGCACTGCTCGTCCTCGTAGACGATGTCGCCCGGCAACTCGCCGTCCATAATGCGCTGAAACAACGTCTTTTCCGCCATAGCTCTATCAGGGTTAGACAGGCCGCAGTTTGTCAGAATATAGGGCATGATAGCCGTTTCTGTCTGTAACAGATCGGCGATTCCCGCGGTGGAACGCACCCCGAAGCCGTTCGTTTGTGGCTACCGATGCGCAAACAGCCTGTGTGTTGAAAAATGCCGACGGTTTACGTCACCCGACGCGTGCACTTTAACGCAGCGCATCGCCTGCACAATCCGGCTCGGTCTGAGCTCTGGAATCAGCAGACCTTCGGTTCCTGTAACCATCCGAACTGGCATGGCCACAACTATGTGCTGGAGGTCACGGTAGCGGGCGAGCCGGATCCGGAAACTGGCTTTGTGCTAAATCTTTCCCATCTAAAGGAGATTCTGGAAACGCGCATTCTGCAAAAGCTGGATCACAAGAACCTGAACCTGGACGTTGACTTTTTGCAGGGCGTGATTCCGACAACGGAAAACGTAGCCATTGCCATCTGGCGCGAGCTGGAAAATGCCCTGCCGGCGGGTCGCCTGTATCGCATCCGGCTTTACGAGACCGAGCACAATTACGTGGAGTACTATGGCGAAGAATAAATCATCTATGCGGGTGTTTACGCCTGCCGATGCGCACCTGGATCTGGATGTCGGTCATTATGAGCGCATAGATCGATATGCGCCAGAGGTGACCGTGGCCGTTCAGCAACACGTGCGTGAGATTTTGCGCTGGATTGGTGAGGATCCAGATCGGGAAGGACTCCAGCGTACGCCGGAGCGGGTTGCGCTGGCCCTGCAGTACCTGACGCAGGGATACCACCAGGATCCGCGGGCCATTCTGGAATCGGCGCTCTTCGAGGAAGATTACAGCGAAATGATTCTGGTGCGGGATATTCAGATCTACTCACTCTGTGAGCATCATCTGCTGCCGTTTTTCGGAAAGGCCCATGTAGCCTACATTCCGAACAAGAGGATTGTTGGTCTGAGTAAGATTCCGCGGGTGGTGGACGTTTTCGCCCGACGGCTTCAGGTGCAGGAACGGCTGACGATTCAGATTCGGGATGCGCTGGAGGAGGTGCTGCAACCGCTGGGCGTGGCCGTAGTGATCGAAGCACAACACCTGTGCATGATGATGCGAGGCGTGGAAAAGCAGCATGCGATCACCACGACCAGTGCCATGAGTGGCGAGTTTTTGAAGGAAGCTACGCGTGCTGAGTTTATGCGGCTGATCAACGGAGGATAACGTCGTGCCGGTTGTCGTCGTTACCGGAGCCAGTCAGGGAATTGGGGCGGCTATCGCCCGGGCGTTTGCCGAAGAACCGGAAGCCCGTCTGGCGCTGGTAGCCCGCCATCAAGAAAAGCTGGAAGCCGTGGCGGCCGACTGTCGGGCAAAGGGGGCCGAAGCCCTGGTGCTGCCCTGTGATGTGACGGACGAAGCTGCTGTGGCTACTATGGCCCGGCGGGTCCTTGATTGCTGGGGGGCACCGGATGTACTGGTCAACAATGCCGGCCAATTTCAACCGGCTCCGCTACGCGAGACGACGGTCGAGACGTTTCGGGCCCAGCTTGAAACCAACCTGACCAGCGCCTTCCTGGTAACACAGGCGTTTCTGGAGCCAATGATTGCCCGACGACAGGGTCACATCTTTTTCATGGGATCGGTCGCCTCCGTACGGGCCTATCCGGGTAGTGTTGCCTATTGCGCAGCCAAGCATGGCCTGCTGGGATTGGCGCGGGTGGTGCGTGAGGAGACGCGGATGCTGGGGCTTCGGGTGACGGTCCTGTTGCCTGGGGCCACCTACACCCCGAGCTGGGAAGGAGTAAATCTGCCTGAGGAACGCTTCATGCCGCCCGAAGACATAGCCCGGACGGTTCGGGCGCTCTACCATCTCTCGCCCCGAACCGTAGCTGAAGAGATCATCCTGCGTCCTCAGGAAGGGGATATCTGATCAGGTAGTCTGTTGGAGCAATCGCTGACGGACGGCCTCACCCAGCGCTTGCAACCGGCCGCTGATATGGACCGGGTAAGGTGGATCGGCCTCTTCCAGCGCCAGGAGCCGCTCAGGGAGTCGGGTCAAGCCCTGGTGCGCTCGCTCACGAGCGGCTTCCAGCGTGTCGTGGCCGGCTTCGGTGCGCTGGCCGCCTCGCATCACGCACTGCAGGAGCGGCTCGCCCCCCTCCAGGTGTTCATCATGACAGGCGATCACATCGTGGGTGGCACGACCATCCTCGCCGTAGAAACGAAAGACCTGCTTGCGTCCAGGCAGATTGGCTTTGGCCAGCGATAGCTTCATACGCCCTTCGCCCTCAAACTCGCTGAGCTTGTAAGCACTGTCAAGATAGGGGCGGTCGCTGATGGTACCCATATGCGTACCCACGCCAAAGCCATCGATAGGGGCATCCTGAGCCAACAGTTCGGCAATGCGGTATTCATCGAGGCTGCCGCTGGCGAAAATCTTAATGTGGGTCAACCCGGCCTCGTCAAGCATACGCCGGGCTTCGCGGGCGAGTGCAGCCAGATCACCTGAATCCAGGCGAATGGCGCCTACCTGAAACTGATCGCCCAGCTCTTCGCAGAGCGTAATGACTTTGCGAACGCCTTCCAGTGTATCGTAGGTATCTACCAGAAGCGTAGTGCCGGGATAGAGTTGGGCAAACGCCCGGAACGCATCTTCTTCCGTAGGATGAGCTTCCACATAGCTATGGGCCATGGTGCCGGTGACAGGCACACCGTAGAGCTGTCCCCCCAGCACCAGCGAGGTGGCCTGAATACCAGCAATATAGTAGGCACGCACCGCCTTCAGCGCAGCGTCAACCCCGTGCATTCGGCGGGCGCCAAAATCAGCCACCAGACGTCCCTGCGCTGCCTGCACCACGCGACTGGCCTTCGAAGCAATGCCCGTCTGAAAGGTGATCTGGTTAAGCACGAAGGTTTCGATAAGCTGAGCCTGCCCGATGGGAGCTACCACCTGAAGCAGCGGCTCGCCGGCAAAGACCGGGGTTCCCTCAGGAATGGCATACACATCGCCGGTAAAGCGAAATCGTGCCAGGTATTCCAGAAAGTCTGGTTCGAAACGGCCCAAGGAAGCCAGATAATCAAGCGCCTCCGGTGTGAAATGCAGGGTTTCCAGGTAGTGAAGAACCGTATCGAGCCCACAGGCCAGCAGATAGTTGCGGCCGGGCGTCTGACGTACAAACAGATCAAATGTGGCGATTGCGGTGTCCAGGCCCTCTCGATAATAGGCCTGGAGCATGGTCAGCTCATACAGATCAGTAAACAGGGCCGCGTTTTCGTCGACAACCCAGCTCATGTGGCGGAAAATTTTTCGTTGAGAAAGTCAGCGAAAAGATACAGCATCTGGTATGTGTTTACCGTACCAGGTCTTCAAGTTCCGCATAAAAATGCAGAAAACAAAGGCCGGACATCCGCCGGAAACATCAAGAAGAAACGGCATTTTTGTTGCCCCTTGTGCTAACCAGTGCGAAGCTATACCCCACAGCCATGCAAGAACTGAGGCGATTGGGACTGGTCAGCCATGATGAGGCGTTGACGCATCGCCTGGTGGCTTGCCTGTCGGCTACTGGGTGGCGGATGGACGAGCTATTTACTTCGCTCCACGCACTGATTGTTCGCGGGCATGGCTCAGGTACCTCTGCGCTGGATCTCATGTTGGTCGATCTGAACCTGCCTGATGCGCAGGGACTTGACGCGTTTGCCGAGGTCAAAGTACGCGCCATCAATGTGCCGGTGGTCGCGTTGATTGATCAACGCGAAGCAAAGATGGGCATCCATCTATTGCAGATGGGGGCGGCCGATTATCTTTTTAAAGAAACGCTGAGCCCGCAACTTCTAGAGCATGTGCTTTCACGTGCCTGGGAGCGACAGCACGTGCAGAATAATTTATCTGAGTATTTGCAGGAACTGTACACGAGCGAGTCCCGGTTTCGAACCATTTTGCAGCACTACCCCGATGGGTTGTTGATGCTGGATGCAGAAGGGCGCATCTTGATGGCCAATGAAGAAGCCCAGCGTCTGCTGGGATATGCCGAAAAGCAGCTGATGGGTCAGCCTCTGGAAGCTTTTGTACGTGCAGACGGGATGGAGGAATGTGTGCGACCGATAGGGGTGCCTGAAGCCCCACAGCTACGCATAAAGGTTATTCCCTGTGAGGAGGATGCCTGCCAACTGGTACTACTCCGGGAGTTGACGGCAACCGAACTGCGGGAGCGGTGGGTGTCCTGACGACTGAGCAAAGGTGGGAAACTTATTTGGAGTGAAAGCCCGTGTGCAGCGTGTCGGTGCGGAAGGGCGTACGTCGCGGACGATATCGTACAGAGAAGCAGTTCAGTTCAGTCGGGGATCATCGGGAAAGTTGGCCAGCAGGGCATATTCGCCACCCATACGGCGCAAGACCGTGCGCCAGAGTTGTTCCGGGGCATCTTCGAATACGTTGGTCGCGTGTGCTGGCGCCAGGATCCAGCCGCCTGCCTCGTATTCGGCTTCAAGCTGGCCCGGTGCCCATCCCGAATAGCCCAGGAAAAAACGCATATCGTCGGGGTCGGGCGGATCTGTTCGCAGTCGATCCAGCAGAGCATCGACTTCACCGCCCCAATAGACGCCGTTGATGATGGGCTGGGCCTCGGGAATTTCGTTGCCGAGCCGATGCAGGATGTGCAGTGTTTCAGGCTGGACCGGTCCTCCCATGGAAAGGGGGTAAGCAACTGGTACGTCGAGCACTTCGCGGAGGGTCAACGTGGTAGGTCGGTTCAGGATCAGACCGAAGCTGCCGTCGTCACTGTGGGCGCAGAGCAGCACAACAGTTCGCCAGAAGTTCGGGTCTTCCAGCATAGGGGGTGCAATGAGCAGAATGCCGGGACGTAATGTCAGCGACTCCATGGTTCGGTTACGACCGGGTTGAGGAACGCAGCAGTGCTTTGAGGGCACCGCACCACCAGTCTGCGTTACGTGTGATCGTGGCCACCGTAATGTGTTGAAAGTGAGGCATCAGACGGAGCAGTACAGGAGGAACAGCATCCCAACGATGTTGCCGAATCAGCCGTTCCAGCTCATCGGCAGCCCTGCAGGTCCAACGCCACTTTGCCCGCAAGGATTCGGCTTTGCGCCAGTAGCCCCGATCTTCCCAGACCTGGGCACTCTCGTCGATCGTCCGGGCAATGCTACGCAGGTTGAACACGAAAAAAGCAACCATATCGCGGGCCTCCTCATCGAAGGAAGGACGTTGCGCCAGCAAATGCAGGACCTCGGCGCAGGAGCGCAGGTACTGATGGCGACGCTTGGCCGGGGTAGCTTCCGTTCGAATAACCCTTCCCATATGCAATCGCAGCTTTTGAGACAAAGATCGGAAATTCAACCCAAAGCCCCAAGGACGGGACATTACAGCCCACGCGGTCAGATCCTTCCTTAAGATCGAATTTTCTTGTCAACGATGGATTAATTCGATGCAAACGTACCAGAGCACGCTACATGTATCCCCACTGATAGTTAACCAGCTTGAGCCCAGCTTGCTGCACGCCTATTTGGTTGAGGATGAGGTTGTAGCGAATCACAATAAAAGGCCGGCCTATGCCGAGCTTACCGTACTGGACTATTGTTGGTTGCACAAGGTGCTGGTGAAGGCCTGGTCACCGCTGGTCGTACGCTCTGCGCCCTCGAGGTTGTGGGGCGGGCTGAAGCACAACAGATACTGCGTGAGGCAATTGCACAGGCTTGGTTGCTGCACTACCCGGCCGATTCAGCCGATCAACGGCACGTTGTGGCCGGAACGCATTCGCGCCTACGCTCGGGCGGACGCCTTCACGTTAGGCCACGGAGCGTGGTATGCGTTGCCGAGAGCAACCCGCGGCGAGCATGTCCCCTAAATCTCAGCGCACTACCTGCAACCGCTGGATGTACCGCCGGCCGTTTACTTCCAGCACGCACAGGTACAGACCACTGGCCCAGCCACTGGCATCCAGACGTACTGTGTGGGTGCCGGCCGGTTGTGGGCCATCGACCAGCGTGGCCACCGGTCGGCCCAGCAGGTCATACACGCGTAACCGTACCGGACCGGTGGCCGGCAGGTGGTAGCGCAACCGCGCTGTCGTGCGGAACGGATTGGGATAGGGCGGCTCCAGCGCCGGTTCGCGGGGAAGCTCGGCAATCGGCTCGGCTGGTACCGGTTCGCTTCCGACCAGAAACTCGAGCCGGATAGGGATGATGCGGCCATTGAGGGAGGTTCCATCAGTGAGCGTTGTTTCCCAGAGCGCACGCCAGCTTCCCTGGATCGGCCCGATGAACGATCGGTTTTCAACAGCGTAGCTGGAAGTGGCCAGAACAATAGCGTTTGTATCGGTGCCCGCGTCCCGGTAGCCGATGAACAGCGTGTCGGGCAGGTCACCAATCTGGGCAGCGTAAGGAAACAGATCGATTTCAGCAAATTGAATGGTAAGCGACGATATCTGTTGATAAGGCCGTGGATCGTCGAAGGTCTTTTCGAAGAGCACAGGGCCAGGCGTACCGTCTGGATTGGCTGTCCGCACCGTTAGCGTAAAATCTCGTGGTGCGGTGGGAGGAGGACCGTTGCTAAACTGGCTGTAGAAGTATAGTGGCAGAAAGACGCGGCCCAGTAGCGTATAGCCCGGTTGTGGATTTTCAAAGCGGGTGAGCAACTCCAGCCCTCCAGACAGAATGAAGGGTTGCATGGCCTGGCCGTTGTCGAACTGGACGATCTGGTTAGTGAAAGTCTGATCTGAGCGCCAGGTGGCGCTATAGGTGACCTGGGAACTTCCAGAGGTGGCAGTGCGCGTGACGATCAATACCACCTGATCGTGCGTGCCGGGAAAGTTGAAGGGGGATGCTCCGGGATCGAGATCGTTGACCGCGATGCCACCCCCTTCCGGGTATTGCAGCGAACGGATAGCCAGCGAAGCACCTGAAAGGGCGACTTGAAGATCTTTGACATGTTTCCATACCAGGTAAAGCACGCCGCCCCCCCAGAGCAGTACGGTGGTGTCGGGCGTCTGGGTCGCAATGCGGCCGTTGTATACAACCGTGGGGGCCGCGCCCAGAGTTTGAAAATCTGCGCGGCTATAGCCATACGCAGCATGAACAGCGCGATCGTTCAGGAAATTGGCCGTATGAAAGTCAAGTAAGATCTGGGAGAATGACAGGCCTCGAGGGACCAGCGCATTTTCATAGCTCAGATAGCCGTGGGAGGGATCCCGCGTAATGGCCCCGACGGCCTGCCAGCCAATGCGGTTTTCCAGATAGGTAGTAAACAGACCGGCGCGTTCGTAGTCATCCAGAACGTTCACGTTGTCCTGCGACCAGCGAAAAATGGGCACGTTGTAGCGGGAGGCGTCGCTCAGGTAGCTCATAGCGCGCCGGTCGTACCCATTGATTACTTCGGCCCATTCCGAAAGACCTTCATTAACGAAAGAAATCTCGTCGGTGTCATAGTTGAAGTGGATTAGGTGCTGATATTCATGGGCGGCCGTCGAGAGTAGCGATTCGATCGGGCGGTTGGTGGAAAGCGAAGGATTGGTATCCAGGTACAGAACGTCTCGGCCGTTGCCGTTGCCCTGAGGGTTCAGATCACCGCCATAAACAAAGCCAGCGACAAACCCACCGCCACTTTCGGGATTCCAGCCATCGCGTATATCTACCAGCAGGACGTCGGTTTTGCCATCGCCGTCCACGTTGGGTGGATCGCCAAAGACGGTTTCATCGTTGACGATGATGCCCTGGTTGGGATTGATGGAGCCGGCCGGTGTTGCGTCGGCCAATGCCGCCCGTAGTGCTTCCAGTTTCTCGTTGGTGACCCATCCGCTGTCGAGCGAGGCTACTTCTACCCACAGGTAAAAGCGATCTTCGATAATGCGCAGCTCAAATTCGCGCAGCTCGGTTGTTTGCGTCTCAAAATTGTAAACTTTGAAAGATTGCCGGTCACCTACCTGAGGAGGGGCTTGGATGGTCGGGCTGGCCGACAGCAGACCCAGCGCTTTGCGGCGATGAAAATCTTCCAGGGCTTGGCGGACCTCCGGCTGGCGGTTGAGCCAGTCGGTAACGTGTAAAATGTAAGGTTGGGGCAAGGCCGTCGGGCTGTCGCTCGCCGAAATCGGGCGCAGGGATTGGGCAGCGGCCGGAAGGGCCAGCACAAGCAGCAGAGCCCAGTAGTAGCGCAGCATCGAGCCGTTCTGTTTGGTG
Source organism: Rhodothermus sp. (assembly GCA_026989375.1). Taxonomy (GTDB): domain Bacteria; phylum Bacteroidota; class Rhodothermia; order Rhodothermales; family Rhodothermaceae; genus Rhodothermus. Next base: position 7,114 of record JALSJJ010000081.1, on the reverse strand, counting down.
GTGCAAAACCAATGGCAGGGTAACACATTTTTTACGAAAATAACAAGGAGCGTTCCTTACCATCTACTTATGGAGCAATTCGATATGAGCAGGTTGGTCGGGATCGTCTGGTTATTGCTGGGCGTGGGGTGCGCCACGCAGGCGCCGCCAGCGCAGCCGCCCATTGTGGTGGAAGGGGAGGTCGTTTCGCGCGGACAGGCACCATTTGCTGCGCTGGTGCTGGAGACTGCTGCGCACAACTACTACCTGCTGGTTTTTGAAAACGAGGACGATCGGCGGGCTGTAGCGGCTGAGGCCCCCTTGCGGTTGCGTGTGGAAGGCACACCGTATCTGGATCGTTGGCAGGGCATTCCTTACACGCATCTGCGGGTGCATCGGTGGGAACGGCTACGCTGAAGGTGGACGTGGCTTGAGCAGCGTGCGGAGTTCAGCGGGCGAGATGATGCGGAGTACGGGCAGCATCGTGGCCCAGCCGATGAGCAGGAGTAGTTCAGCGTGGGGTTGTTGCAGCGACGGCCATTTCTGCCAGGCTGCAAAGAGCAGCGCACTCCAGGCGCCCAGCGCCAATACCTGGCGCCACCGATAGGGTACCGGATAATGCGCTCGGATCAACCCCCAGAGCACCAGGGCCATGGTTGCATAGGCCAGCGTGGTGGCCCAGGCGGCGCCCAGCATGCCCATGTGGGGCACCAGCAACGCGTTGAGCAGCAGCGATATGGTCGCGCCGGCCAGGGTAGCCGGAATAAAAAAGCCGGTGCGATGTCGCAGGTAAGCCCCTGCCGAAAATACGTAGTACCAGCCCTGAAACAGGTAGCCCAGCAGGGCGACCGGTACAATGAACAGGCCCGTCCAGTAGCGCGGGTTGATCAGTGCATAGCCGCCGGGTAGGGGCAGGCGGACGATTTCTTCGGCGAACCAGGAAACGCTCAGCAGTACCAGCAGGCTGGCGGCTGTTAGCAGCGAAAAAACGCGGGCAAAGAGCTGAGGGGCGTCCGGATCGCGGGCATGTTGTAGAAAGAACGGTTGCCAGGCAAAGCGAAACATCTGGATGACCAGCATCAGCAAAATAGCCAGCTTGAGCACGCCGTTATAGACGCCCACCACGTGGTTACCATAGACGGCCTGGGCGGCTTCGGTCATGCGTTGCTGCACCTCAGGCGTAAGCACCCCTCCTGCTCGTTCGAGCACGGCGCGGGCAGCCCGTTCGGCTTCGCGTGCCAGCGCCTCCATGTCAAAGCGATCGCTGTAGAGGCGTTCGACCTGTTCGGGTGTCATGCGCTTCAGGAACAGCAGATTGAGGCGGTCTGTGATGGCATAGCCCAGGCCGCCGGGTAAAAACGGCAGCCCGAAGCGCAAGAGCTTACGCCAGCATGTCCCATCGAATTGCGGACGCCACAGCCGGATAAACTCCGGCGTCAGCAAAGCCAGGGTGGTGGCCGAAGCCACGAGGTTTGCCATAAAGACACCCGCTACGCCCCAGTGCAGTCCTGCCAGTAGCAGGATGTTCAGGCCAATGTTGACGCATACGTTGACCAGTCGGATCAGCGCAAAGCGCCAGGCACGGTTGCGCAGCCGCAGCTCAGCAAAGGGTACCACAGCCAGCGTATCGAGCACCAGGATAGCGGCCATATAGTAGAGCAACCACTGATAGCGCACCTCTAGGTCAATCAGAGCTGCTACGGGGGCAGGAAACAGCACAATTAGCAGCGAAAGAAAAAGAGAGGTGCTTATCAGTGATCCGACGGCCGTACTGAAGACACGCCGCCGCTCATTTTCGTTGGCCTCCACGGCAAAGCGTAGGTAGGCCGACTCCATGCCGTACTGATAGACAATGTTGAAAAACAGAAAAGCCGTGTAGACAATGGAAATAATCCCGTAGGCGTCGGGCGCAAAAACATGCGAATAGAACGGAAAGAGCAAAAAGTTAAGCAGACGGGCCACGATAGACGAGAGCCCGTAGATGGCCGTTTCAGAGGCGAGCTGACGCAGACGTCCGGCAGGCATGGTCAGCGGTGGGTGCGGCGGCGTCGGCGCAGACGAAACAGTACGCCGTCAAGTACCAAATGACTCAGGTAGCCTACAACGGCCGCTCCATAAAAGGGCAGGCCGTAGAAGGGGCGTTCCGGAAAGAACAGGTAAGGCAGGAGCAATAGGGGTGACGGAATAAGCAGCATGGCCCACCAGGTGTGGGTCCAACCGCGATGTTTACCCAGAATAGGCAGAATGGCGAACAGTCCCAGATAAGCGGCTTCTTCAAAATGTCGGGTCGCAATGAGCACGACGTCGACCAGAAAGAAGATCCAGTAGAAGAGTGTCTGGCCCATTGAGTTGGTATCGACATCCGGCCAGAGCGCAAACATCAGGCAGAGGCCGAAAAGAGCCAGAGGATAGGCCACCAGCTCCAGCAGTGTGAAGCGGGTATAGGCGGCATCGATCGAAAAAATATAGAACAATCCGCCCAGGTACACGGCGAAGAACGCCGTGGCCCCGGCCAGATGTCCACGATAAGTGGCCACGGTTAGCGTTTGGGCTTCTGGCGTGCTCGTTCTACAAGATACTCGATCGCCAGTCGGTAGCCCAGGGCGCCCAGGCCGACGATCTGTCCTTCAGATACGGCGGCTGTCAGAGAGTGTTGCCGGAATGTTTCGCGAGCATGAAGATTGGACAGATGCACCTCTACGACCGGGACCGAGATGGCTGCTACGGCGTCGCGGATAGCTACGGAGGTGTGCGTGTAGCCGCCCGGATTGAAGACTACTCCGTCGAAGTGTTCAGCTTCGGCCCGATGAAGCTGGTCGATGAGTTCGCCCTCGTGATTGCTCTGCACAAATTCCAGCGTCACGTTCGGAAACGCTTCCTGCAACATTTTCTCTAACTGCTGGAGGGTAATGCGGCCGTAAATGGCAGGTTCGCGTTTACCCAGCAGATTCAGGTTGGGGCCATTGAGTATGAGAATTTTCATGGCAACCAGGGCTGGTGAAGGTTCGTGCGGTTCGTATTGCTGAGAATTTACGATCGCGCAAGTAATGCGATGTTAAGAAGTGGTGAGACGGCAGGTAAACTGCAAGCCATCGTAGGCCAGATTAATCCCGGCCGGTAGGCGGGCGTCAACCTCGGCGTGCAGCACTTCGTGGGTCATATGGATAAAGTACGTCTGGCGAGCTCCGATGCGGCGGGCAACCCGGACCGCTTCGTCGATAGAGAAGTGGGTAGGATGTGGCCGTTCGCGCAGTGCATTAAGTACGAGCACGTCCAGGTCTTGAAGCTGTTCGAAGCTGCCTTCGGGAATCTGACTGGCGTCGGTCAGGTAGGCGAAATGGCCAATACGGTAGCCATACATGGGCAATTGGCCGTGCAGCAATGCGATCGGCTCCACACGCACCCGGGCGGCATGGCCGTAACGGCTACTCACCTCAAAGGGGCCCTCCACAGGGTGAAGCTGGAGTCTGGGAACACCGGGATAGCTTCCATCGGCAAAGATGTACGAAAACATACGATACAGCACCCGGGCCGTGTTGGGCGATGCGTAACAGGGGATTGGACGGTGGTTCTCAAAGAAGAAGGGACGCAGGTCGTCGATGCCAGCTACGTGGTCGAAATGATGGTGCGTGTAAAGTACGGCGTCCAGGTGGCGAATACCTTCGCGCAGGGCCTGCTGGCGGAAATCCGGTCCGGTATCGATCAGGATGCCCAGTCCGTTGGCCTCAATGTAGCAGGCGCAGCGGGTGCGTCGGTCGCGCGGATCGGTAGAGCGGCAGACGCGGCAGGAACAACCGATCACCGGCACGCCAGTAGAGGTGCCGGTGCCCAGTAGGATTACCCGAAGTGTGGTTGTGTTAGTCGAGATCGACATTCAGTACAGCGTCTGTAGCAGGCGAAGAGCGGCTCCAGGCTTCTTCGAGCGCTTGGCGAACCGCCGGTTTCAGATAAAGCATATCGAGCGGACGGTTGCGTAGTGCCTCGGCCAGCTGTACGAGGTGCACTTCTGGAGGATGCCGCCGGTTAAGCATAACCAGTTCGTCGCCCTGCTTGATGCAATGCCCGCCCCGGAAGGGGCCGGTTTCGATGCGGACTTCCAAGCCAAGTTGCCGGGCGACGGTGATCAGTTCGTCGACCAGTCGACGCGTTGCAGCACGCTTGTTGCCTCGGCCCGGGGCCATCGTTTTGCTCAAGAAGGTATTTGCTCCGGATGCTGTCCGTTTTGCGGCAGCATAAACTGTTCGGTCAGGTCTTCGCCGGTAGCAGGATCCTCAAAGCGAAAACTCAGCGGTGGTTGGTTGGGGTCAGATTCCAGCCGAACGCGTACCAGGTGTTTGAGCAACCAGCGTGTTGGATAGGTAGGCAGACGCCGTGTCAGATATGCGGCAGTGAAGGGATGTACGCGGAGCGTGATGTTGCGGCGGCCACCTGCCCGGCGGTAGGTTTGAAGCCAGCGCTCCATAGCGTCCAGCAAAGCTTCCGGGGTGGGCTGGGCCGAAGCTGGAGGCAGCGCTTTTTCGCGAACGAGCCGCTCCGCCAGCTTATCGAATGTGGTGGTCAGACTGGGACGCAGGCGTTGCCGCGTGATCTGGACCAGGCCAAAATCGCTCATGGGCAGGACTTTGGTGACGGCCCGGTCTTTTTTGAACGCCTTCTTGAGCTCTTCGTATACTTTCTTCTTGTTTTTTTCGTCTTTTAGATCAATGAAGTCGACTACGATGATACCACCCAGATCGCGCACGCGCACCTGCTGGGCGATGACGCGGGCAGCTTCCAGATTGACCCGCAGGGAATTTTCTTCCTGGCTCAGGCCGCGTCCAGCCCGTCCCGAATTCACGTCGATGACATGCATCGCCTCGGTATGCTCGATGTAGAGATATCCCCCTGAGGGCAGATCGACGCGACTTTCAAAGGCCTGCGCTACCTGTTTGGCAATGCCGGTAGCGGCAAAAATATGCGCCTTGGCCCGGTAGAGTTGGACCACGTCTGCTTTGTGAGGGGCGACTGCCTGCACGTAGCTCCGAATGTTGCGGTACAGGCGGGGGTGGTCCACCAGAATACGGGTGCAGTCTTCTGAAAACAGATCGCGAATTACTGAAGAGACCATGTTCACATCTTCATGAAGCAGGACGGGCGGGTTGGGGTGTTCGGCCAGCTTTTTTTCGATGCGTTCCCACTTTTCCAGGAGCAGGCGTAGATCGGTGTCAAGGGATTTGGCGCTCTGGCCTTCGGCTACCGTACGTACAATGACGCCAAAGCCTTCGGGTACAAGGCTCCGGGCGAGGGCACGCAGGCGGCGTCGCTCTTTGTACGAGGTAATTTTTTTCGAGACTGCAACGTAGTTGGCAAATGGCACCAGCACCAGGAAGCGTCCGGCCAGCGAGATGTCGGTCGAGACCCGGCTCCCCTTGGAAGAAATGGGCTCCTTGATGATCTTGACGAGCAAGGGCTGATCGCGTTTGAGCAACGTTTCTGGAGAAAAGGCGGGGTGGGGTTGTTCCGTCGCTGCTGCTGTCTTGAGGGGCGGGGAGGAAGTTACGACTTTGCGTTGGAGCCGACGCTGAGCCAGCCGACGGCGTCCACGCATACGCGCATCTAACCGGAGCCGTCGCGCCAGGCTAACTTCTTGGCGGGAGGTTTCCGTACTTGAGACCTCCGGCGCTTCGCCTCCGCGGTGAGGTCGTGGGTGGCGGCGGCGCGCCAGGCTCTGATGATGCTGTTCAATTTCGGCCGCCAGCTTATGGACACTGGGGTGCGGGTCGGCCAGAAACTTCAATTGCAGGGGTAGGCTGGGCGCTACATCTGAAAAGTGTAAGAACGCGTCCTGTTGCTGCCCGATGTCCACAAAGGCGGCCTGGATGCTGGGCATTACACGGCAGACCCGGGCTAGGTAAATGTTGCCGATGGTACGCTCGTGCTCGGGATCCTCGATATAAAATTCGGCCAGGGTCCCATCCTCGACGATAGCAATGCGCGTCTGGTCCTTCTCGGCGTTGATAATAATTTCCTTGGCCATACAACTTTTTGCTGCACGGGCCTCGAACCAAGCGGTACCGGAAACGGAGGGGATAGGAAGTCGGTCTGTCGGTCCGTATGCATGCAGGGTGGGTCGGCAGCTGGATACAGGAAGCGAAAGCAGTCCGCCGTTTTCCGGCCCTCCGCCGATTCAAGGCGTTCGTGACGTTTAGGGTTAATGGAAACAGCACATACCAGAAGGTTTGCACCGCTGAGCGGTGCAGCGAAATCCCAAGGGTTGTTCGCAAAAGGCACAAAAACATGTACTATGGGAAGCTCTTCGGTGATAATGGGGCAACCACGCTTTTGCACCGATAGATCGGTCAGTCCGCGGGCCCCTGTTAACCGGATCCGAGAAAGGGTACGGTTCCGGCTACGGAAATAAATCGCGCGTCTGCACAAAATGATCCCTGCTGAAAGCGATGGGCTTTAACGTAAATTCGCAGGAAGCGAAGCAATGACCTGACTATATTCCTTCTGCTTTCTTAAAATTAAGAAAAGCTTGCATTGAGCGGGCGAGACTTTCAGCAAGCAGACCTCTGGAGTGATTATGGCGGTTGAAACGGTTGAGCCGGAAGTTCAGCGTGTTCATCGGCTACAGCGCTACCGTGTCCGCACCGGCATGCTGGCCTGGCTCCTGCATCGCCTGACGGGCATTGGGCTGGTGGTGTATCTCATCTTGCATGTCTGGGGTTTACGGGCACTTACCGATCGTGAAGCGTTTAATCAATTGATTGCCACTTATCATGCCCCGATCTTTAAGTTTGGAGAATTTCTGCTGCTGGCGGCTGTAGCCTACCATGCCCTCAATGGACTCCGGATCGTTTTGATTGATTTTTTAGGCTGGCATCCGCACGCTAAAAAGTTATTCTGGACGCTGGCTATTGTCTGTTTGTTGATTATTGGCGTGGGCGGCTATCCTTCACTCTATGCCGTGGTTACGTATCTGGCGGGTTCATAAAAACTGCGGGGGTTACAATGGCTACCCGGTACGGTAAGACGTCCCGTTCCTATGCCATGCACTGGTTTCTGCATCGCATTACCGGGACGTTTCTCGTGTTTTTGCTGATCACCCATTTCTGGGTTCAGCACTACGATGCGCAGACGGCCAGTGTGGCGG